>NZ_JBHTLT010000043.1:0-61931 GCF_042679045.1 Sporosarcina contaminans
CGAGCTACTTTCAGTATTAAATGAGAAAAATACAAGAACAGGTGGCGAAAAACGATTCGTTTTTCGCCACCTGTTCTATTTTAGGGACTTATTGGACAGCCCCTCCAGACTGTAGACAAAGTATCTTTTTATTTTGTCTACAGTCATTTGAAGGTTTGCATGGGATAAAATTTTACCTTTCTTGGCTTGAAAACGCTTGCCACGTGGAAGGCAGTCTAAGTCACTTGCCTATCAACCGGTAGATTAAAAACCGCTCATTGTCATTTTTTCATACAAGCGATCCACTTTAATTTCTTTATAGAGCGTAAACACCGTCTGCCGTTCCAAATATTCTACATAATCGATCGTAGGAAAGTAGAGAATAAGATCGGCATCACGCGGATGTTGTTCCACCGAGCTTACAATCTTACGAACGACATTCATAAAAATTTCAACTGAAAACGGGTTGAAGAAATAAAATAGATTGTCTTCGGAAGAAATTTCGTAATTTTCAGCAAAACAATGCTCAAACGCAATGAAACCGCCTTTCTCCCGCTTCTTTTTTCGGTAGTGAAGATAGTTATCGATTGCACTGCGATAAAGTTGCCTGTTCATCTCAATGCCTGTCACCGAGCAATGGAAACGGTTATGCAAATAGAAGGAGACCCTACCCTTCCCACAGCCGTAGTCGACTACACTGTCAATCTGCTTCAATGCATATTTATCGCCTAACATGGTTAATGCTTCATACGGTGTCGCTTCATAGCGGTTGTAGTGCACAGATTGGCCTGAAATCTCCAACATTCCTGCAGTCTTAATGCCGAGCTGTTTGTCATATTGTTGTTCATTCATGTACATCTCTCGTTTCAGCAATTGATTTACAAAAAGTGTAGAACAGCGCTTACACGAATGCAATTGCGAAGCAACGATTTGCTTTATTGATCTGAACGTGAATATCGACTAGCTACGGGCTGTCTTTTCACTCCTATTGCAAAGCTTTCCTTCTGTTTCACCTTCTCTTTAAATGTAAATACTCGATAGATGGAAGGAATTAGCAATAACGTAATGAAAGTCGCAAATAATAAACCGGAAATTAACACAACAGCTAACGGTCCTTGGTAGTTGCCTGATATGCCGGTTGATAAAGCAAGCGGTAGCATCCCGCCTACCGTTGTCAATGTTGTCATGAAAATTGGCCTAATCCGGTTTTTTCCTGCTTCTATTAGGGCTTCTTCTACGGATAACCCCTCGTCACGCAATTGCTTTGTTCGATCGATGAGTAAAATGGCATTGTTCAAGACGATGCCGATCAGCATAACTATCCCCATCGCAGACAATAGATTTAGTTCCATTTGTGTAATGAACAAGCCGACAATAACTCCTATTATTGCCATCGGAATGATGGACATGACAATAATCGGATGTCCTAAATGATTGAATTGGACTGCCATTACTAGGTAAACAAGGAAAAGTGCAACACCTATCACCATCAACATTTCGATCACTAATTGCTGTTGCTGCTCAAGGTCCCCCCCAGTCATTAACGTATAGCCAGCAGGAATCTCGAACTCATTAATCACTTTTTGAACATCTCGGTTAATTGCTCCTAAGTCTCTTCCTTCAATCTCTCCGGAAATGGCTATGAAGCGCTCCCCATCCAAGTGGGCGATTTCATTTGGCGTTTGTACGGTCTTCAACTCAATAAGCGAAGAAAGCTTTTGACTACCACTTTCTGTTGGAATTTCCAAGTTGAGCAACTCCTGCGCCGTCGCTGTTTGGTTTGCCCAACCGATGATGATCGGCACGGACTCTTTGTCGATTCGGACTTCACCGATAGGCATACGTATGAACGCTTGCTCAATAAATTGTCTAACTTCATCGCTCATAAGCCCCGCTTCTCGTATCGCTTTGTTTTTTAGAACGATCCTCTCTTCTGCCGAAGTATAATCTGCTGTACTGCGAATGCCGACAATGCCTTCAATCTCTTTGATTTTTTCCATAAACGCACCGGCTGATTGCTGTAATTGTTCGAAGTCATCCCCTTTTACAAGCACTTGGACAGGAGCTTCCGAAAATCCTTCCAACGAACTCTGCACACTTTTAATTGGTGTAGAATCAACTAACAAACGTAAAGATGAAGTAATTTCTTCATTCACTTCTTTTTGCCCTTTTTGAATCTCCTCTCCTTTCGTCATATTGATAATGGCAGCGATCATATCCCCATTATCAAGCAAGTACACGGTCTCCACATCGTCAATCTTCTCTAATTCTGCATTCACTTTACGGATAGCCTGCTGCTTTTCATCCAAAGTAACACCTTCCTCTAATTCAATAAGCAACTCCGTATACCTATTGAAAATATCGGGCATTACCGTCATCGGAACGCGGTTCACTAACAGGAGCGAACCAACGAACAATGCAAAGAAAGACACGATGATGAAAACGCTCCTTCTTTTCTTCCTTACAATCCATGAAATAACTTTTTCATAATTTTTTAAGAAACGGTTCTCACGATAGTTGCGCTTTTTAAATCGAAGGAACTGATCGGACAATATCGGAATAAGCGTAAATGCCACAACGACAGAACTAATGAGGGTAACCGCGACTACGATTGACAATATAACCATAAACAAACCCATCTCTCCGCCAATAAAACCGATTGGCAAAAATACGACGATTGTTGTCAACATCGAGGATAGAACAGCCCCAGCAACTTCCTTCGTACCTACAAGAACAGACTCCCGATTGCTGAGGCCCAACTCTCGCTGACGATATATTGATTCTAATATGACAATTGAAGAGTCTACCATCATACCTACTCCGAGGCCGAGACCGATTAACGTCAGCATATTTAGGCTATAACCTAAAACGAACATCGCCAAAAATGTCAGTAGCACGGAAGTTGGTATCGAAATGCCGATAATAATCGTCGCCCGGATGTTCCGTAAAAATAATAGGAGAATGCAAATTGCGACGATGCTACCGATAAGGATATTGCCTGTAACATCATCGATCGAGTCTTGCACAAAATCAGATTGGGCAAGCATTTCATTCAACGTAAATCCTTCTACAAGACCCTCTTCCCGAATTTTTTCTACTTCTGCACGAACTGCTTTCGCCAAGTCGATTTGATTCGTATTTGACGTGCTTCCTACTTGCACGAATAAAAGATTGTTAGAGCCGTTTTTCCATACAAAGGAAGATGTCTCAACCGGATCAAACGAAATTTCGGACAGCTCTTTCAAAAGAACGGATCCATCGGCGTTTGGTATTTCGATTTGCTCGATATCCTCTTTGCTTTTAAATTTTGTATCCCATATAAGCCATGATGTCTCTTGCCCATCTTGTAACTCGCCAAGTGTCGCCTCTCTGTCAGACTGTGCAATGATCGGAATGATTTGTTGAAGCGACAAGCCATACTTCGTCAGTTTATCTTGATCGAAACGTATGGATATTTCATGTTCCAATAGCCCCGTTAGATGGACATCCTTCACTTCTTGCAAGCTCTCAAGTCTCGGTTTCAGAATATCAGTCGCAAAAGCTGTCATTGCTTTCCGATCAGATCCTGTAATATCCATGAAATAACCATAATCTTGATTTGTACTGAACAACCCGACCGCCATTTCCCTAATTTCCGGTTGTTCAGCCTTTATGCTATTGGCTGCCAGTTCCACATCTTTGACAAGTTCATCGCCACGGCCCCGCTCCAATGTTATTTGTAATTCACTTCTGCCTAAACTGACACGAGATACAATTTCTTCCACACCTTCAATTGCATTGAGCCGTTGCTCTAACGGGTTAATAATTTTCTGCTCAACATCGATAGCTGCAGTATCCCCTGTATCCATCTGAACGTAAGCTACATCTACGGCGACATAAGGCAAAATTTCCTTATCTAACTTTACAATTGCGTAACACCCCAACGTTACGACTAAAAAGGCCAATAATCCGACCAATACCTTCTTCCGCAAAATAGTTTTCAAGATATACACTTGAAGCCCCTTCCTTCCCTTTTCATTGATTGCTATCGTATCAATCATTCGAAATTTTCATAACAATCTTCAGTCGGAATTTCATTAAGTCTTCCGATGTAGAAAGGCGTTATGCTATACTTTGATTATTCTAATTATTTTTATTCAAATAAAATGAATGGGGGAAAAATTTTGGGGAAAATGAATCGAATCGGACAAATTGCAGTTCCGGCAAAGGACATTGAACGGGCAACTGAATTTTATAAGGACAAGCTGCAGCTTCCTTTGTACTTCAATACAGAAACAATGGCTTTCTTTGAATGTGATGGCATCCGGCTTTTATTGAGCCTGCCGGAAAAAGAAAAATTTGCACATCACAGCTCTGTCATTTATTTTCATGTGGATCACATTCAGCAGACTTACGATGAATTAACAGGTAAAGGCGTTTCATTTATCGACGAGCCACATATCGTAGCTAAAATGGGAGATACGGAAACATGGATGGCATTCTTCAAAGATAGCGAGGACAATACACATGCTTTAATGAGTGAAGTTAAAGTGGGGTAAATTGTAAGTATGTAAAAAGAGCGAAGGAAACCTATCTTCCTTCGCTTTTTTTATACTGCTTTTTCTACAGACTTGCCCTTGCGCCGTGACATGAAAATGAAGCTGACCAGCGAAAGCAAGATGACAATCGCCAATAGTTCATACATTCCGTGATAGCCGATACTCGGTATTAAAAAGCCTAAAAAATACGGCCCGAATCCTAAACCAAAATCTAAAAAGATGTAAAAAGTGGAAGTGGCTATGCCAATCCGCTCGACTTCTATTCCTTTCAGCGCAACCGCTTGGGCGATCGATTGGAAGTTGCCATAACCGAGCCCAATCACTGCTCCCGATAGCAGCAACATCAATCCGCCATGGACTTGGCTTAATAGAATCATGCCGATCGTAAAAAATGCGAGCGATGGAATGACAACGAATCTTGCCCCTTTCTCATCCAATAAACGACCGGAAAACGGTCTGGATAACAGAACGACAATTGCATAGACAAGAAAGAAGAAGCTTGCGGCTTGAACAACGCCTAACTCATTTGCATAAAAGGACATGAACGATAAGACCCCAGAATAGGATAGGGCAACAAATAATGTGATGATGGAAATTGGAATTGCTCTTTTTTCAAAGAAATCCGATAGGCCCATCCGTTTTTTTACAACTTCAGCTTTCTGTTCTACTGTTTTGCGCTCTATTTCTTTTACAAAGAAAAACATTACGATCGTTGCTATGCTCAAAACAAGACAAAGAATGAATAATCTATTGAACGGGTAATGCTGACTTATGAAAATGCCTAAAAAAGGCCCAATTGCAGTCGCCAACACTGTACTCATACTAAAATACCCGATTCCCTCACCACGTCTGGATGGTGGAATAATTTGAGCGATCATCGTTCCCGTCGCCGTTGAGGCAATCCCTAAACCAATACCATGGATAAGACGGATTGCTAGCAGCAACGGCATGTTCACTGCACCAAAATATAATGCTGTCGAAAGCGTAGAAACAATTAGTCCAATAAACAATATTTTTTTGCTGCCAATTTTGTTGATTAACCCGCCAGTAACAATCCGTGCAATTAATGTTCCGATGATAAATATGCCGGAAACAAGTCCACCCATACTCGTTGATGCTCCGAATTCGTCAACAGCAAAAGGCGCCATTGTCACTAATAGTAAATACATTGCCAACATCAGTATAAAATTGATAATTGATATATTAATAAAATCCTTCGTCCATAATTTCGTTCTTTCTATACTTTCACCCTTTTATCTCATCAGATTTTGGTGTACACGCGCCAATACGTCAATTGCTGCTTCAATTTCATTTTCCGCAACACCTTCTAATAACTGCTCATATAATGGCTTCAATTGAACGGTAATTTCTTCTACAACCGTTCTGCCATGATCGGTCAAGCTGATTAGCTTCTCTCTCCTATCTTTGCCTGGCATCGCATCCACATACTTCATTTCCGCCAAACGCTGCAAAATCTTCGTTACACTCGGCTTTTCAACTTGCTGTCTGTTGGCAATTTCAGCTGGTGTCATTTGTCCTTCCTGAAACAGCAGCCTCAAAATCGCCCATTGAGAATTAAACAATCCATAGCTATGTAACTTTACATTCAATTGATGAATAAACGGCCGATAAA
The DNA here is from genome assembly GCF_042679045.1 of Sporosarcina contaminans. Taxonomy (NCBI): domain Bacteria; kingdom Bacillati; phylum Bacillota; class Bacilli; order Caryophanales; family Caryophanaceae; genus Sporosarcina; species Sporosarcina contaminans. Next base: position 6,151 of record NZ_JBHTLT010000043.1, read on the forward strand.
CCTTTCCATATTGACTGAAAAAGCTTTGATGTAATGAATTGATATGCCTCACCTCTAATAGTTAGTTAGGTTAATTAACTATAATAGTTAATCATAATAAAAAGATTTTGTCCAACACTTCGGCTTACGAAAAAACCAGGTGCCTGTATCATGGCCCTGGTCTTTTCCTACACTATTTTTTATTCGTACAATTCCTTGTACGCCAATAATTTCAGAGCGGTCATCTCATCTTCTGTCAGCCTGTTTTGCAAATCAGCAAATAGCTGTTGCTGTTCTTCTGTAGTCATGCCGCTTCTTACTTTTATTTGTATATCATTCAACTCACTTAAACTGAATTTTTTAAGTAGCACTCGCATAGCTTCATCTTTTGTTTTAAAAGGAAGCTTCGCCTCATCTACACTTTTTCCTTCCTCAAGGAATTTCTTAACTTCAAGATTGTTTTGCACTTCCTGCTTTATCGCTTCCATTTGTCCACTGGCTTCTAATTCAACTTCCACTTTATCCATAACTTGATCTGCAAGTATTTTTGTACCGAAATAATATACACCAAACCCAATCAGCCCTATAAAAATGACGACGCCAATTAAGAATTTAATAAATCTCATTCGATTGCTCCCTTCTATTGCACTACATCCTATTTTACAATACTGACGTCTTTCAGGCAGAGAAGTTTGCATAATAAGTAAAAGCGTTTGAGTTTAATGAAAAAGGGAAGGAAAACTACAACTTAATAGAAAGAGGGTAGATGAATTTGACGAAAGAAAATCGACGAGAACAAGATGAATATTTTGAAGATCGAGCAGGAACAGAAGATGCAAGATACCATGTCGTACCTCATGACGAAGAAGGCTGGGCTGTCAGACGAGAAGGCGATGATCAACTATCTTGTACAGCTAAATCACAGGAAGAGGCAATTGACGAAGCAAAGAAATTGGCCGAACAGTCTGGAACGATGGTCTATATTCACGGAAAGGACGGCAAAATTGAAAAGCAGTTGGAATACGGAAACGAGTGACGAGACTCTATCTATTGGAATATTTGCTGGACTCAAAGCAACGATGGCTTTTTGTGCCGTCGGTCCCGAGTCCAGCATTTTTATTGCCAGTTTTTTGTAAGAATTTCTTTCACTTCATCGACAGTCAATCGTGTACATAATGCAATCGTTTCTATAGATATCGAAAGCCCGTGCATCGTCATTACTGTCAACATCTTTTCTTGCCGAGCACCTGAAACTATACCTTCCTTGAAGGCAGCCTCAATAGCATCTTTGTGCATCTCGTACCCTTCTCTCTCTTCCTTAAGCAGAGCGACCATCTTCCCACCTCCATATCTCAATAATAAAACATATGTTCCCTTTAATCAATAAAAAACTATAAATCATCAGGATGTCTCACGACCACATGCCAAATCTCAATCTTCTTACGTTAGCTTCCCTTATTACCGTATTTATCCCCCTTGTCCAATTACTGCTATGTGTGAATGCTTCCCTACAAAAGCCGAACAATATTGGTTAATTTTATATCAATGTATGTTTTTCACCTGAATGATGCTTGACGTACTTCTAAAAATAGAGTACATTACATAAGTACGAACAATCATGATACTTAACTTAAAAACATTCGTATTTAGGAGTGACTTTCATGGATACAGTTTTTGACTATGAAGATATTCAATTGATTCCCGCAAAATGTATTGTTAATAGCCGTTCTGAGTGTGATACTTCTGTCACTTTAGGTAAGCATACGTTCGTCTTGCCTGTCGTGCCTGCAAATATGCAAACAATTATAGACGAAACGATTTCAGTCCAATTGGCTGAAAAAGGATATTTTTATGTAATGCACCGTTTTAATCCTGAAACAAGAGCACAATTCATTAAAGATATGCACGCACGTGGGTTGATCGCTTCGATTAGCGTAGGTGTTAAAGAGGAAGAATACGATTTCGTTGAGAAGTTGGCAGCAGATCGGTTAGTTCCAGACTATATTACGATCGACATTGCCCATGGGCATTCCAACGCAGTCATTCGTATGATTCAGCATATTAAACAGCATTTGCCTGAAACATTCGTTATCGCAGGTAATGTAGGGACTCCAGAAGCAGTGCGCGAGCTTGAAAATGCAGGTGCGGACGCTACAAAAGTCGGTATCGGACCAGGCAAAGTTTGCATTACAAAAATTAAAACAGGCTTTGGTACAGGCGGATGGCAATTAGCCGCATTACGCTGGTGTGCAAAGGCCGCCACTAAACCGATTATCGCGGATGGCGGCATCCGTACACATGGCGATATTGCTAAATCAGTACGCTTTGGCGCGACCATGGTAATGATTGGCTCCCTCTTCGCAGGACACGAAGAATCACCTGGCAAAACAGTTGAGAAAGATGGCAAATTATATAAAGAATACTTCGGCTCAGCTTCTGAATTTCAAAAGGGCGAAAAGAAAAACGTCGAAGGCAAAAAAATGTATGTTGAATACAAAGGCAAGCTCCAAGACACATTAACTGAAATGCAACAAGACTTGCAATCGTCCATCTCTTATGCGGGCGGCACAAAATTGGACGCTATTCGTACAGTCGATTACGTTATCGTGAAAAACTCTATCTTTAATGGCGATAAAGTTTATTAATTATGAAGATCGGTTCCGATAAGGAACCGGTTCAGCTTGTTGACAAACGCTCGCATACTGCGTTGCTCGTCTCGCTCGTCCCCTCATGAACCTAAGTTCTATTCGGGTCTTCGCTCGACTTCGCGCCTTGTCTGACAAGCGTTTTCAAGTCAAGCTGGGCAAACACCTATCTCATGACTACAAACCTTAAAAGGACTGTAGACAAAGTAAAAAGATACTTTGTCTACAGTCTGGATCGGTTCCGATAAGGGACCGGTTTTTTACGTTGATAGCTGAGACAATTTATATGGAGAATGCATGATTAAACGATTGAGCAATGATTTCACGTCCATTGCTCGTCCAATAGTTCTTTTAAAACGATAGCTTGGTTGTATTTTTCATCTTTCGCTCCGTATACGAGCGTTACACAGCGGTTCTCCTCTACAATGCCCTGTAGTTTTTTCAATTGCTCCTGCTGCTTGCCTGCAGACAACTCTTTTTTATAGTTATGCACAAATTCATCAAACTTGCCGGGATCATGGCTAAACCATTTTCTCAACTCGATTGATGGAGCAATTTCCTTCATCCAGTGATCGATCCTTATCTCCTCTTTTGAAACTCCACGCGGCCATACACGATCGACGAGCACACGTACACCATCTTCCTCGGATGCTCTTTCATAAGCACGTTTTAATTTTACTATCATTCATGCACACTCCTTTATATAACTCATGATAAACTGATATTACCTGCACCATTTCAATGTATCGTTGCATACTTAATCAAATATAGCATCTAAAATACTGCAAAACGGGTAAAGAAAGATGAATGATTGGGGGGATCGGATTGCTGCAGAACAGATTTAGACATACGAAACGTTATCGGGAAATTATGAATGCTTTTCTGAAAAATGGTTTTAGCCATATTCTTTTTCGTTTAGGCATTACGGATCGTACTTCTTCTAAGAAGGACGGAGCAGTAATGAATATGCAAGATATCGGTGTGAAACTGCGCCTTACCTTACAGGAGTTAGGTCCGACATTCATTAAATTAGGACAGATCGCCAGCTCTAGGCGTGATTTAGTTCCTTTTGAAATTGCGGACGAACTCGAGAAATTACAAGACCACGTTGCCCCTTTTCCTTTTGAACAAGTGAAAGAAATTATAGAAACTGAATTGGAAATGCCAATCGACTCACTTTTTACTGAATTTGAGAAGGAACCGATTGCTACGGCGTCAATCGGCCAAGTCCATGCTGCTCGCCTTTCTTCAGGTGAGAAAGTAGCTGTGAAAGTGCAGCGGCCGAACATTTATCACGTAGTCAATAAAGATTTAACGATCCTGTCCGATTTAGCCCGCTTTTTAGAGGACAATATGGATTGGGCAGAGGCATACCGTCTGCAAGATATGGTTGATGAGTTTGCAAGATCATTGCGGGATGAGTTGGATTATCGAGTGGAAGCGCGCAGTGGAGAGCGGATTGCCAAACAATTCGAGGGCGTGCCGACAGTCCATATCCCAAGTATCTTTTGGGATTTGTCGACTTCTAAAGTGTTGACTACTGAATTGATTCACGGAGTGAAAGTGAATGATTTAGAGAGGCTGGATGCAGAAGGTTATGATCGTGAACGGATTGCGGAGCGAATCGTCCACTCCATGTTAGATCAAATATTGATGGCTGGCTTCTTCCATGGAGATCCGCATCCAGGCAATATTTTTGTATTGCCAAACAACGTCATCTCTTATCTCGATTTTGGCATGGTCGGCCGGCTTGATGATGATATGAAATATCATTTCGCTACGCTCATCATCCAATTGAGGAAAGGCAACACTGAAAATATGATCAAAACATTGGACGCTATGGGCATTCTATCAGACGACACAGATATGATGACATTCAAAAAAGATGTCGACCATCTGCAATCGAAATATTATGATGTTCCATTTGAAGAAATCAAACCGGGGGCGTTTTTCCTTGATTTGTTTCGGATAGCTTATAGACATCGCATTCAAATTCCTACGGAAATTACGATTTTAGGGAAATCGATCCTGACGCTCGAAGGGTTCATTACAAAATTGGCACCCGGATTCAGCATTATGAGTGCTGTTGAACCTTTTGGCAAAAAATTAATAATGGAGCGATATAGCCCGAAAAATGTTTTGCGCAAATCACTTTTGCATTGGAAAGAAAATATTGAAATTCTTACAGATTTCCCAAAGGATTTGAAAGAACTATCAACGTTGATCCGAAAAGGGAATTTGCAAATGAACATTCATATTCCACAAGTGCAAATGATTTTGCGCAGACTCGACCAAGTAAGTAACCGATTATCATTCAGCATCATTTTACTGTCATTCAGCATTCTCATGGTTGGCTTGATCGTAGGTGCTTCCATTTCAGGCGAAACGAATATGCTTTGGCGATTGCCTATCATCGAAGCTGGATCTATCATTGCCAGTTTACTATTTTTATATCTCATTTACTCAATTTTCAAATCCGGCCGGATGTAAATCGACTTTGTCGCTATAAGAACGGACTCATATGCGACATATCGTGAATGAAAAGGAAAGTCCTAAAGTACACAGATCGCAACCATTTTAATTCCCACGAGAGATAGGCAGTCCTACTAATCCTCGATTGTTTAGGACTGCTTCTATCCTTTACATTTCTTTCTTCCAGTCTTCTTTCACAAGCCCAAAAACATAGTGGTCAACAAACTTGTCATGGAGCCACTCAGCTTGCTTTAAGCAGCCTTCTAATGTGAAGCCTAACCTTTTTGGTATTGCCATACTTCTATTATTTTCAGTCGCCGCCCGGATTTCTATACGATTGAGTTGAAGCTCCTCAAAACAGTGGGTGATGACAGCTTCGCAAGCTTTTGTCATTAATCCTTTTCCTTCAAACTCCTTGCCTAACCAATAACCGATTGATGTTGATCGATTTGCCCAATTAATCCCGTGCAACCCAACAACACCCGCCAATTTTCCTTCAAGCCAAATGCCTGCCTGAAAGCCGTTATGATTGGAAAACTGCTTTAACGTACTGTCAATAAAGCCTTTCGAGTCTTCAACTGTCCGAGTGAAGTCTACCCATGGCAACCATTCCCGTAAACTATCCCGTGAGCCGTCAGTCAGCTCAAACAATTCCTGCGCATGCCGAGGCTCTAGTAATCGTAGTTCAGATGTACTGCTCATTTTGAATGAAAACATAATGATCCCCCTTATTTGTCTTCTATTATTTCTACAAATTTCGTTGTAGCTGGCGATAGTGGCACGCTTTTCAATACGCAGATGCCAATGCTTCTTGCCGGAATATCTTCAGTCAATTGAACTTCCCGCAAAATTCCTTTATTCATGTAGTCTTGTGAAAATTCACGTGTGACGCATGCAATGCCCATGTTGATCCTTGCAAATTCAATGCATAAATCATGAGATCCCAATTCAAATTCAGGAGAGATTTGAATGCCTTTCGATAAAAAATAATCTTCTACATACTTGCGTGAATTGGATTTCGGCTCTAAGAAAATGAGCGGTAGTTTCGACAGCTCATTGAAACCAATCGGCTTCGACAATAATTTGTTATATTTTTCACCATAAACAAATATATCATGAACCGTTAAACATGGCCTTGCCACGATTGTCGTATCTTGAATTGGCAAATTGCAAATCGCAATATCCGCATGGCCAGATTTTAGAGCCGTTATTATTTCATCGGTCGTTCCATTGATAATCTTTAGTTTAATATTCGGATATTTATTTCGGAAAGTTTCCAAATTCGGGAGTAGAAAATACTTCGAAATGGTATCTCCTACCCCAATTCTAAGTTCGCCTGTCGTCAAATTTTTAAATTCGGCAATCTTTTCTTCCCCGATGCCGATTAAATTAATGGCCGAATTAACATACTCCAACAGAAGGCTTCCTTCCATCGTCAACGTAACTCCTTTTGGTGTTCGGTTAAAGAGGCGCGTATCCAATTCAGCCTCCAATTGCATAATTGATTGGCTGACTGCCGGTTGCGTCATATAAAGCTCTCTAGCAGCGCCAGAGAAGCTCTCATTTTTACCGACAATACTAAAAACACGGTACAGATCTAATTTACTAACCATATAAACACCCCTTATGCCCATTATTAGAAGTATTAATTTTACTTATATCACTCACCGTTGTATAGTACAAGTAGATTGACGATAAAATTTTTTGAAACGCGATAAGGAGCGATCACATTGGAAAGAGTAGTGGGAACTGTTGTCAGAGGACTTCGCTGCCCCATCATTAATAAAGGGGACAACATCGAAGAGATCGTTGTAGATAGTGTGCTAAAAGCGTCGGAAGTTGAAGGGATCAACATTCAGGACAGAGATATTGTCACCATTACTGAATCCATCGTCGCCCGTGCGCAAGGAAATTACGCGACGATCGATCATATTGCAAAAGATGTAGCAACAAAGTATGGCGAAGAAACAATCGGTGTCATATTCCCGATTTTGAGCCGAAACCGTTTTGCAATTTGTTTGCGAGGCATTGCAAAGGGTGCAGCAAAGAAAATTGTATTGATGCTAAGTTACCCCTCCGATGAAGTCGGCAATCATTTAGTCGACATCGATACGCTTGACGAAAAAGGCGTAAACCCATGGACAGACGTATTGACAGAACAACAATTCCGTGACCTTTTCGGTTACAATAAACATACATTTACTGGTGTAGACTACATCGACTACTATAAATCAATTGTGGAAGAATACGGCGTAGAGTGTGAGGTAATCTTCTCAAATAACGCAAAAACGATTCTTGATTATACAAAAAACGTACTTACATGCGACATTCATTCTCGCTTCAGAACGAAGCGTATTTTGAAAGCGAATGGCGGCGAAAAAATTTACAGCTTGGATAACATCCTTTCTGAATCAATTGAAGGCAGCGGTTATAACGAAGCTTATGGTCTATTAGGCTCCAACAAAGCGACGGAAGATAGCGTAAAATTATTCCCTCGCGACTGCCAACCTGTCGTAGACGCAATTCAAGCAATGCTAAAAGAGAAAACAGGCAAAACTGTCGAAGTGATGATATACGGCGACGGTGCCTTCAAAGACCCTGTCGGAAAGATTTGGGAGTTGGCAGACCCTGTCGTCTCTCCAGCTTATACAGCAGGCCTAAATGGTACGCCAAACGAAATCAAATTGAAATATCTCGCGGACAACAACTTTGCCGACTTGCGCGGTGATGATTTGAAAAAAGCGATTAATGAGTTCATCGAAAACAAAGAAGAAGATCTGGTTGGTTCTATGGAAGCACAAGGCACAACGCCTCGGAAACTGACTGACCTAATCGGCTCTTTATCCGATCTAACTTCCGGCAGCGGAGATAAAGGAACACCTATCGTGTTCATTCAAGGATATTTTGATAACTATACAAAATAATCGCGAGTAACGACTCGGGCCCACGCCTGAGTCGTTTTTTTACTTCACTTTACATTCTTATTTGGGTATCCGTTTGGACTGCCTAATTTTATGCGAACCTTCCCATACTATTTTTCATAGTTTCATTATCTCAAAATAGGGAATGGAAACCCATCAGCAATTTAGGGGGCAAAGTTTTATGGATCGTACTGATGTAGTTCGAAGGAGAAAGTTACAAAAGACGTTAAAACCATCTTGGGTGTTTGCAATTGCGTTAGGTTCGTCCGTCGGCTGGGGCGCTTTCATTTTACCCGGTGACTGGATTAAGGATTCTGGTCCTTTAGGCGCGATAATCGGGCTTTTAATCGGTGCACTCCTCATGATGGTTATTGCTTCAAGCTATGGTGTTATGATTAAAAAATTCCCGGTATCAGGGGGCGGTTTTACATATGCTTTTATTGCAGCGGGAAAAGTGTGGGCTTTTATTTGCGGATGGTTCCTATCTTTAGGATATATTTCAATCGTTGCACTGAATGCCTCGGCTTTTACATTGCTTTTAAAGTTTTTAATGCCAGGGTTAATGAAAACGCATTATTTATATACGATCGCTGGTTGGGACGTTTATATGCCAGAAGTGCTTATCGCGTCATTTCTCATTTTGCTTTTTGCGTTCATTAACACGACAGGAGCAAACATATCCGGAAGAATCCAGTTTTATTTCAGTGTGCTATTAGTCGGCGGAGTCGTCCTATTAGGATTATTTACATTTGGATTTGCTGAGCAGCCATTGGAGAACATCAAGCCTTACTTTAGTGGAAAGCAATCTATTCTCACTTCCATTCTTGTTATTGTGGCAATCGCGCCATGGGCTTATGTCGGATTTGACAATGTTCCCCAAGCTGCTGAGGAATTCAGATTTTCGCCAAGAAAAGCGACAATGCTTATTGTTGCTTCATTGTTCACTTCGTTTCTTATTTATGCAATTATGATTGGCCTTACTTCATGGACATTCCCTGAAATGGCAGGGAACAGCAATCTTTGGCCGACAGGCGATATTGTATTCTTATCGTTGGGACGAGTTGGTCTTGTAATTATGTCAATTGCCATTATTATGGGGATCTTTACCGGGTTAAATGGGTTTTATATGTCATCGAGCCGTCTGTTGTTTTCAATGGCTCGTGCCCGTGCTTTGCCAAATCTGTTCCGTAAAATCGAAAAAAAGAAGAAAACTCCGATTTGGGGCATTTGGTTCGTTGCACTCATTACATTACCGATGCCTTGGTTTGGTCGCCAAGCACTCACTTGGATAGTCGACATGTCGTCAACTGGCGTATCTGTCGCTTATTTATTCACCTGTCTCGCAGCCTTTAAAGTTTTGGCGTGGAAAGCAGAGCCTGCGGGAAGAGAAGTTGCGCCGGTGAAAAAAGCTTTATCATTGATTGGCATTATTGCAAGCATTGCTTTCTTATTGCTTCTACTCATCCCTGTTTCACCAGCTGCCCTTTCAGCACCATCTTATATTTTACTGCTATGCTGGGGAATCGGTGGAGGAATCTTCTATATGGCAATGAAAAAACGATATAACAGCTTGACGCAAGAAGAGACGGAATACTATATGTTAGGGAAAACAATTGAATCTGAAGTGATGGAAACTAAAAAAGACGTTCATGAGTCCCCACTCATTATAAATGGAGCATCGATGACAAAAGGATAGTCAATTAAACGATTGGATGAAGGAACGTACTTTGTTTCTTCATCCGTTTTTGAATTGAAAATAGATCGAACCTCTTGGATAGAACTATGCGCCATTTATGACCTAATGCCAAACCTACGAAACTTTATGCCTTCTCATTCGTACAAGAATGTGTACCTTAGGAGTGATATGAAATGAACAATCGACCTATGATGACTATCAAGCGTAGCCGGTTTGCAAAAGGGTTTGACACCGTCACCTTACTTGCCTACCTTGCGGGGATCATTTACTTAATTTTCATGTGGGGACAATTGCCTGACGAAGTGCCAGGGCACTATAATGGCGCAGGTGAGGTGGATCGTTGGGGATCCAAATGGGAACTCATCCTTTTGCCAGTCATTGCATTGTTTCTATTTGCTTTCATGGCTTTCATGGAACGGCATCCTGAGTGGCATAACTATATGAATTTAAATGAAAACAACATCGAATTCCAATATAAAAATTCGATGCTGTTGCTCAATGTGTTGAAAAATGAATGCGTACTCTTTTTCACATATTTACATTTTAAAACCGTTCAAGTAGCCTTAGGAAAAGCAGCATCTTTAGGGATTGGTTTCTTGCCGATATTCATCGGAATCACCATAGGATCACTTATTTATTTCGCTATCCGTTCTTTCAAAAATAAATAATGGGTTTAGATAGGTAGGGGCAATATGCTTGATTGCTGATTAAGGCCCCCCTGCCTTTACTCTTTCCCTCTTGTTTCCGTAGCGTAAAATAAGTTAAGCCTAATTGTCGATTCGATAAATTCCCTTCCGATCCCTTAATGTACAGCCATTACGTTCAAAAATCCGTATCATATGCACATTATTAACATCTGTGCTGCCTACATACGTCTTTGCACGAAATTCCTTTAACCGCTCAAGTGATAGTCGATGGCAAATTGCACCGTACCCTTTTCCGCGCCATTGCGGAACAACGCCAAAATAAAATAAACGCCCTTCATCGTCAGTACCCGCTTCGATATGGGGGATACCCAAGCCTATGACATCATTTTCTTTATAGAATATGAAACAATGATTGCGCCACTGTTTCCCTAACTCCAATTCAAAAGAAGCCATCGTCTGTTCAATCGTGAACAACTGATTTTTATTCGCAGTTCCACTTCTGCATTGCTCATATAGCTCCGCAAAAGCTGTATCGTCCATGTCACTAGCCGACAGTGCCACAGATGTTATGCCTAAAGCTTTTTCGGGAAGCTCATTTAATTTTCGTGTATATTCAACGATTGAAGATATTTTTCGGAACCCTTTGTCCATCAAATAAGCATCATGCGCTTCATCCATAAGCAAAGACAAATAGCCCACTTTCCGCTCACGCCATTCCTCTAACAGCTGGTCAAACGCTCTCTCGTAGTCAGCCTCAGTTGCATCTTCCTTCTTTACTTGATCGACAAGCCAGTATTCCTGGGCATTCTTTATCATTTGAAACATGCAGCATCACCTCAGATATGTTATATTTTGTGAAAAACCTCTATTTTTATCATAATCGAAATATAGAAACGGGGATACTATGAAAACGAAAATCTTCTTACAAAATGACAATTACATAGCGGGTATGTCGATGAAAGATATAAAAGCGCCTGAGTTCAACAATATGGCACTTCACGTATGTAAAAATCCTGAGGCTGTCCTCCAAAATAGACAGAAGCTTTCTGCTCTTGTCGGCTGCAGTTTGCAAGATTTTGTCTGTGCCAATCAAACCCATAGCGCCAACTTTCACCGGGTGGTTGCAAATGACAAGGGGCGAGGATCTAAACAGCAAAATACAGCCATTGCAAATACAGATGCACTTTACACTTTTGAACCCGGTATTATGCTTGTAGGCTTTACTGCGGACTGCGTGCCTGTCATTTTTCATGATGAAACAAATGGCTTGATCGGCGTTATCCATTCCGGATGGCAAGGCACTGTAAAAGAAATTACGATAAAGTTATTTGCACACTTACACCAAAACGAAGGATGCAACATGACGAACATCAAAGTGCAAATTGGCGATGCATTAAGCCAAGAAAAATTTGAAGTCGATGAAGATGTGTTTTTGCGATTCAAAAGCTTGGCCTATGCAGAGGAATTTATGTACTACAATGAACAAACCGGCAAATATCATATCGATAATCAGCTCGTCGTGAAGAGACAATGCGAATTGTCGGGTATTCCATCAGAACAGATCGTACTGGATCGAACTTGCACATTTAAAAGCCCTGACGGTTTTTCTTATCGGGAAGATAAACAATGCGGTCGTCATGCGGCTTTTATTATTCGAAAAAAATGAAAATCGTTCTTACAAACGAAAAAGAACCTTCAATCCAAAGATTGAAGGTTCCAGCTTGTTGACAAACGCTCGCATACTGCGTTGCTCGTCTCGCTCGTCCCCTCATGAACTTAAGTTCTATTCGGGTCTTCGCTCGACTTCGCGCCTTGTCTGACAAGCGTTTTCAAGCCAAGCTGGGCAAACACCTATCTCATGACTACAAACCTTAAAAGGACTGTAGACAAAGTAAAAAGATACTTTGTCTACAGTCTGAAACCTTCAATCCAAAGATTGAAGGTTCTATAATTCATTCAGTAGGTTATACGTTTTCTACTACTTCCTCATTCATAGATGAAGATTCTGTGTTGGTAGTCTCTACACTTGAGGACTCTTCTTCGGCTTGTGACTTTTCACTTAAGCCAAGTGTTTGTGCAGTAGACTCGAAAAGGTCATGGAACAACGCCTCGTTTTCTACTAAAGAAATGCCATATGATGGAATCATTTCTTTAATTTTCGGCTCCCAATCTTTTAGCTGTTGCGGGAAGCATTTTTTTATAACTTCCAACATGACATGCACTGCAGTAGATGCTCCTGGAGATGCACCTAATAATGCAGCAATTGAACCGTCCGCCGCGCTGACGACTTCAGTTCCGAATTGCAACGTTCCTTTACCGCCCGCTTCCGTATCTTTTATAACTTGTACACGTTGGCCGGCTACAACGATATCCCAGTCTTCAAGTTTTGCTTCTGGAATAAATTCGCGTAGTTCCTCTACACGCTTCTCATTCGATAACATAACTTGCTGGATCAGATATTTCGTCAATGACATTTCCTTCGCGCCAGCTGCTAACATCGTGAAGACATTGTTCGGTTTTACAGAACCGATCAAATCAAAATTAGAGCCTGTTTTTAGGAATTTAGGTGAGAATCCGGCAAATGGTCCAAACAGCAACGCCTTTTTATTGTCAATATATCTTGTATCAAGATGCGGAACCGACATTGGCGGAGCACCGACCTTCGCTTTACCGTATACTTTTGCATGGTGCTTCTCAACGATTTCCTGGTTTTTACACACAAGGAATAGACCGCTTACAGGGAAGCCGCCAATATGCTTCGACTCAGGAATACCTGTCTTTTGCAATAAAGGCAAGCTGCCGCCACCTGCGCCGATAAACACAAATTTTGCAGTATGACGATCCGTTTCACCGCTATTTTCATTGCGAACCTTCAATTCCCAAGTGCCGTCTCCAGCACGCTTAATATCTTTTACACGATGACCGTAATGGATTTCTACGCCTTGGCTCTTTAAATGCTCGAACAACATGCGAGTCAATGCACCGAAGTTAACGTCTGTGCCCGAATCAATTTTCGTTGCAGCCAATGGTGCAGTGGACGTACGGCCTTCCATAATCAATGGAATCCATTCTTTCAGTTTTTCAGGATCAGAAGAAAATTCCATCCCTTTAAACAGTCGGTTATCTTTCAGCGCTTCAAAACGCTTTTTCAAATAGGTGACGTTTTCTTCCCCTTCAACTAAACTCATATGAGGAATCGGCATAATAAAATCTTGTGGATTTTGAATCAAGTTACTGTTTACAAGATAGGACCAAAACTGTCTGGAAAGCTGAAACTGTTCGTTAATATTAATCGCTTTCTTAATATCAATCGAACCGTCAGGCTTTTCAGGTGTGTAGTTTAATTCACATAATGCAGAGTGCCCTGTACCGGCATTATTCCATTCATTGGAACTTTCTTCACCAGCTTCTGCGAGCGTCTCGAATACCGTAATCTTCCAATCGGGCGCTAATTCCTTTAGAATTGTACCTAATGTAGCGCTCATAATTCCTGCACCAATTAAGATGACTTCTGTTTTCGTATCTCTGTTGCTCATTTTTACCATCCTTATATATGAAATTGCAGAAAGGATGTGAACGAACCTGCGTCACTACAGCCAAGACATGACCTTATGAACACACCTTTTCTGTATCAATGATTGCCTTATTACAGTGTATCATAATAATTTATAGATTAAAATATCTACTACCTATCAGACAGATAGAAGACGATGAGCAAACTATTGAATTTCATGAGACATTTTGAATACAATCCAACTTCTATCGTTAGACATCCCGCCTATAATAAAACTGTAAATGTATATCAAAAGATCTACGTAAGCATGATCTATTGCAATTAACCTTATTATTCCATACTAAAACCGTGACGTGATTACTGAACCATCTGCTTCACTATTTCCTTATTACGGTCCTTAAACAGCTCGTTATGCGAAGAGACCATCCCAAAGCCATTTGCTTCCGGTTCGATAAACAGTTTTGCTCGGTTCACAGCGTTTGCGGCATCTTGAAATGCGCCCGCAATTAATTGGACTTTTCCTTCATAGCGAATAATGTCTCCTGCAGCGTATAAGCCCTCGATGGAAGATTCACTTAGAGCGTTTCCCGCGATGTAATAATCATCCTTCAATTCAACGGGTAACTGGCTGTTTTGGAACAACGAAGCATCTTGCTCGAATCCATGATTGATTATGACCTCATCAATCGGCAATTGAACAATCTCTCCAGTTTCGTGATTTGTCAGTTCCACTTTTTCAATCACTTCATGATCATCGCTAGCAATCAACTTTGTAATGGACGTATTCGAAAGACAAATAGCAGAGCTATCCATTAGTTGAGTCGCATTGGCTTCATGTCCCTTCATTTTATCTTTTCGATACGTTACATACACTTTTTCCGCAATTGGTTCTAATTCATTCGCCCAATCAATAGCGGTATTGCCCCCTCCTGAAATAATTACAGTCTTCCCTTTGAAATAGAGTAACGACTTAATCGTATAGTGAAGATTGGAGAGCTCATATCGTTCTGCACCTTCGATATTTAATTTTTGAGGTTTCAATATGCCCCCGCCAATTGCAACAATGACCGTTTTTGAATAATGCTTTTCTCCCGACCCGCCCTGCAAAACAAATAAGCCGTCCCCGTCCTTACTGATCGACTCCACTTTTTCGTTTAACACAACTGTCGGATCGAACGTCAACCCTTGTGCAACAAGCTGTTTAACGATCTGTTCTCCTGAAATGGGGGTCTGCCCGCCAATATCCCAAATAATTTTCTCGGGATATATGTGAACTTTACCGCCTAATTGCGGTTGATATTCGATAATTTTCGTTTTCATTTCTCGTAGCCCGCTGTAAAACGCAGAATAAAGTCCCGCCGGTCCGCCGCCAATGATCGTCACATCAAAAACTTCCCGCATATGCACACTCTCCAGGTTCATCTATTTTCAATGCCATCATAACTACATAACAATTTAAAGTTCGATTCGTCTTAAAACTTCCCATATGAACTTATTCTAATTGATAACGATTATCAATTTCAACTATTTTTGATTTTCACTGATTCATTTATATCAGGCTTTCCATTGAAATAGATGCTTCATCCGTGTATAAAGGATCCACCGAGAATGCCATGAGGATTGAAAACTTGAGTCGGAGATTGTTCAAAAGGCTGCTGATGTATGGCGAAAGTAAATAGGCGCACAGCAAACTGTCGGGAGGTCATAAACGTTTTCAATAAACATTCTGCTGTAAAACCATGTTTCCTTTGATGGTCATTCAACAATGAATAAACAACCATCTATTTGCAAAATTCTTCGTCTATTCAACGACAATCCTATTATAGAAATCCTAAAGTTAGTGAAGGACTGAACGAGCCAAGCTACCAGAAGCCGTTCAGTCCTCTGATAGCTTCCCACTATATTTTCTTAACGAAACCTGTACTCTTTCCTACAAACCCATTAGCTATATAAAATGCATGCGCAGCTTGCCTTTCTTCCCGGTTTCCGCTGTTTAAAACAATAGTATCAGCCCCTTGCTGAATCGCCCATTGCTCACATTCTTTCAACAGTTCCATGCCAATCCCTTGTTTTCGATTGTTTGAATTTACAACAAAAGCTATGATCCGGACATAAACTCCTGTGAATTCAAAAGCCAATGCTTTACAAAGACCTGCAAACCCCACGACTCTTCCATCTTTAACTGCTACCAATGCTTCATAATCAGCATGCTCTTGAAGCACATCAAATCGTTTGGATAGATCTTCAATCGTTGTAGGATACCCCAAATTTTCCATCAAACCTACCAAGTCTTCATAATCCCTTTGTTGAATCATTCTAATCTCCATCGTCATACCCCCTCCCCCTTTACTAAAAAGAAACATAGAATAATGATTGAATCAATGATCCATACATCGCTAATTTAAACAGACAAATATTCCTTTACTATAATGCATAGAGTAAAGAGATAAAGATCGAGGAAAGGATTGAGAGCCATTTATTATTCTTCTAACGTATCCCCTTACTACTTCCCTATGCCAATGAACTATTCCCAGATGCAGCCGGTTTATTGGGGGCAACCGTGGCAAGATGCCGGATTTGCTTCCATCCCTCTACATGACTATGGGGCAAAGCCTTTTGTTGTAAACATGATGGCGGCTGCAAGGCAAAACGACACCTATCGGACGGCGCTATGGACAGGAAAACATTTGCAGGTAACTTTAATGAGCATCAATGTCGGGGATGATATCGGATTAGAAATCCATCCAGACACCGATCAATTTCTATATATTGAGCAAGGCCAAGGACTTGTGCAAATGGGAGAAAGGAAAGATTTTTTAAACTTCGTACGAAACGTCTCTGTTAATTCAGCTATCGTTGTGCCTGCAGGAACCTGGCATAATGTTACGAATACAGGTCCCGTACCATTAAAGCTTTACACAATTTATGCCCCTCCTCATCATGCTTTCGGCACTGTGCATGCAACCAAAGCGGATGCGATGGCAGAAGAGAAGAATTACGGCCAATAATGAATGGCCGGTAAAATACTCTTTATAAGCATTTACTTTGTAATCATTTATTCACAAGGCAGTCCTGAAGCAGGCAGCTTTTTTAAAATTGAATGATCCAACCAAAAGCCTCCAAAAATCTTAACATTCTTCTAAAAGATACCATTGGACTGCGTTCATACAATTGACAAGGAAGAATATGAAGAGCTTTTATATAGCAAAAACAGGATCGTTCGTAGGAGACGGTCCTGTTTTAATTAATTCGCTTTAAATGTTCAATTACTTTTGATAATTATTTAGATGATAACCCCTGTAATCACTGCAACAACTGTCATGACGATTGTCGTGCCAAATGCCCATTTAAAAACAAATTTCTGATGATCCGCCAATTCGACTCCTGCTAATCCGATTAATAGGAATGTAGAAGCGGTTAAAGGGCTTAAAGGGAAACCTGTCGTCATCTGGCCTAAAATAGCAGCACTCCCTATATGAGCCGGTAATACTCCATAGGCAGAGGCCGTTTCACTAATGATTGGCAGCACCCCAAAATAATAAGCATCTGGAGGGAACAACAAACTTAAAGGCATACCAGTTATTGCTACAATGATCCCCATAAAGCCACCGGACTCACTTGGGATAATAGATACCAAGGCGTTTGCCATTTCAGTAATCATACCCGTGCCTGTTAAAATACCCGTAAAAATTCCCGCAGCAAAAATAATAGAAACTACTGTTATCATTCCAACCGCCTGACTTTTCACTTGTTCCATTTGGTCTTCGGGTTTTGGATAATTGATCAAAACTGCTATGGCAAATGAAACCATGAAGATGATAGGCAAAGGAAGCCACACTTTGACAAGAGCTACTATTGTTAAAATCGTTAGCAATAGATTGAACCAAAATAATTTGGGGCGTCTCATTGCTCTTTCTTCTGGCGTCAGCTCCTCATGAAAATTATACTCAATATCTACTACACCGATTCGCTTTCTCTCTTTCCGCCCAATCCAGACTGCAACAAATAATACCCAGACAATTCCTGCAACCATAGCCGGGATAATCGGATTGAATATATCGCTTGTATCGAGACCAAGGGCGGTTGCAGCGCGAGCAGTAGGTCCACCCCAAGGCAGCAAGTTCATAACTCCTGCTCCCAAAGCAACCATTCCAGCAAGTACTATCCTACTCATACCTAACCTATCATATAGAGGAAGCAAAGCAGGTATTGAAATCAAAAACGTAGAAGCACCTGACCCGTCTAAGTGCGCCAACATAGCAATGATAACAGTGCCTATTATGACTTTAAGAGGATCCCCTTTCACTGCTCGTAATACACGAGAAATAAGTGGATCGAACAGTCCTGCATTATTCATAATACCGAAGTAAAGAATCGCAAAACCTAACATAATTCCTGTAGGTGCCACACTCTTAATTCCTTCAAGCATGAAATCTCCCATATCCGCTCCAAAACCGCCTATCAATGCAAAAATGATAGGAACAACAATTAATGACACGATTACAGAAACTCTTTTTGTTAAAATCAATGCCAAAAATACGAGTATCGTTAAGAATCCCAATAAAGCTACCATACAGTATCCCCCCTTTATTAAACGACCCTTACTTATCTAAATCTACTTCCATTTCCAATAAAGCATAACTCAAGGATTTACCATGAGTATCCATCCCAAGTGACGTTGTCACTCCCCCAAGTAATGCTCCGTGGCATACGAATTGCAGTGCCGAAATGTTTGGCAATTCATATCGAGTTACTTCACCTGAAACGATGTGTTTTAAATGTTTTTTCACCCGCTCTGCAGATACTTGCTCACGCAATATTGGATATAGCGCTTCATCATATGGAATCAAAGACAGCATTAGTACATCCCCCTTATCCCCTGCACGGCTATGGGCTATCTCATATAGTTTAGTTTTCATCATTCGCCGTCTCCTTTATTACGACATTCACATCGACACTGTCACGAGGGACCATCGTAGACACAATTCCAATTACTTCTTGAACATATTTACGTGCTCCACCCCCTCCTGCGGGACCGTTTGTATAAAGTGCCTCAACCTCTTCACCAACGATCATTGCATCCGCCATACTATTCGCTTTAGCAGCAACACGCAGCCTTACTTCGTAAGGTTGACCAAGATGTCCAAAAGAGCCGCGATGCGCAGATGTAACTCCTATTAAATCTACTTTTATTTCGTTAAATCGCCCTTTTAGCCGCTCTTCAATAATTTCCCCTGCAAGTTCAGCACGTCCTAATGCGTTTTCTCCTGCATATGTAATTTCTCCTTCACCAAGGAAACCAGCTTCATATCCAACACTGACCTTTAATAAATTAGGTTTAATCCTTCCAGCACCCCCTGTTACCTTTATTCGATCGATTCCAGCCTCACAGATGGAAACAGTAGTAAAATCTGCGGTGACATCTGGAGTTACATATTGGCTTGGATCCATTACTTCATATAACAATTGTTCTTTTACTGTCCGTAAATTCAACGCACCACCTGTATTCGGCAATTTCGTAAGTATCGCTGATCCGTTTGACTGAATTTCTGCAAATGGAAATCCTATGTTAGCCATGTTTGGTACGTCTTTCTTCCCTGGGTCCGCAAAATATCCTCCGGTCAATTGCCCACCACATTCAAGCAAATGGCCAATTACAGTCCCTCTCCCTAACAACTTCATATCATCGAATGACCATCCGAAATGGTATACCATTGGAGCCAAAAATAACGATGGGTCTGCTACCCTGCCAGTAATAATAATATCGGCATCTGTTTGCAAAGCTGGCACAATTGAGTCAGCTCCCATATAAGCATTTGCCGAAATAACGGAAGCGTTTTCATTTAGTTGTGGAGTAAAGTCTAAATTTTTCCTATTCGCGTAAATATAAGGCAGTACATTATCACCTGTCACTGCAGCTACTTTTACAGAGAGTCCCATTTCTTCAGCAATATCAATTATTTTTTGTGCTCCACTTATAGGGTTTGCGGCACCCATGTTCGTCACAATTCTTACACCTTTTCTTTTAATAATCGGCAATAGGGAACGCATACGTTTCTCAAGCAGCGGGTCATACCCTAACAATTCATTTGTTTTTTTTCTCTTTTGAGCCAATGCGATTGTCCGTTCAGCCAAACATTCTAATATTAGATAATGTAAATCTCCCTTTTCAGCAAGTTCGATTGCTGGATCCAAACGATCACCGGAAAATCCTGCACCTGAACCAATACGTAGCATACTCCGTCACCTCTTTTTACAAACTTTTTATACAATCCAATATAAATAATAGCAAAATTAAAAGGAGAAAATGCTGTCATATAGGCATTTTCCCCTTCTAATTTAGTAGAATTGACAATCTATCATCTTTCCTTTTAACTTCCTTTAAAGCCATCCATAACGACCATTCCAACTTTTTAGAACTAAATTGAGCATCATTATAAACAACTATAATGTTTAATTTAATTGGTATTTCTTCATTTTATTGTATAAAGTAGCTAAAGAAATCCCTAACTCATTCGCTAATTTTAACCGCTCTTGAACCGTTGCACCAACGTATTGAAGTGCATGCTGAAGAATCTTCTTTTCCGCCTCGTCCACTGCTTCGTGTAATGGAATGATTCTTGTTTCATCTGCATACAACGTATGATGTTTACGCATGAAGTCTGGCAAATGTTGAATGGAAATTCTTTTCTCTTCCGTCATACATACAGCAAAATCAATAACATTACGTAATTCTCGAACATTCCCTGGCCAATCATAGGAAGTGAGAAAATTCATTACCTCTTCGTCAACTGTATAAGACTGTGGGGTAACAGAATTAATAATCAAAGGAATATCCAATTTGCGCTCACGTAATGAAGGGATTTGAATACTGACGACGTTCAGGCGATAAAATAACTCACTCCGGAATAAGTCTTTTGCTATCATCTGTCGTAAATCACGGTGAGTAGCCGCAACGATTCGTACATTGATCTTCCGTTCCACCACTTCTCCAATCCGACGAATGCTTCCCTCCTGTAGCACTCTCAATATTTTCGCCTGCACGTCCATTGACAAATCACCAATCTCATCCAAAAATAAAGTTCCGCCATCTGCCATTTCAAACAAACCTGATTTTCCACCTTGTAATGCCCCTACAAAAGCGCCTTCTGCATAACCAAATAGTTCGTTTTCAATTGATGTCACAGGAATAGCGGAGCAATTGACTGCTATGAATGGCTCATTCGTGCGTAAACTCGTATGATGAATGGATTGTGCAAATAATTCCTTTCCCGTCCCACTCTCTCCAGTGATTAAAATTGGTAGATTGGTCAAAGCTGTTTTCTTGGCAATAGAGATTAGATCCCTCATCTTGGAATCCTGGCTAATAATATCTTCGAATGTATACTTTACTTTGTAAATCGAACGCATTTGTTTTTTTAATTCAGCCACTGTCTCTTGCTGCTTAGCAAGTTCCTGGGTAAGTGTGTGCACCTCATTCAGACTTTTACAGACCGAAACAGCTCCAATAATTTCTCCATCTACAATAATAGGGGCCATATCAACAACATATTCCCTGCCACGTGCCTTTCGATATACACCAACCCGACTTTCTCCATCTATTAATGTTTTCGGTAATTGCGCACCCGGCCGGTATGCTACTAACGGCTTCCCAATAATATCAGGAGTGACTCCAGTAATGTTGGTATACTCCGGATTGATTGTCCTCACAATTCCGGCACGATCGATTACAAGTACTCCATCATTCATCGATTCTACAATCGCTTTCCACCATGCGACCGTCTGGATATCCATTTTCGTCATCCCCTTCCATACAATAATCCAGTATCAATTTAACTACTATCTTACACTACCAATTTCTATTTTTATAATTTTGTCTCCATTCAAAAATAAAAGTGTATTAACTAAAACAATAACCATCTGAAGGAGTAATGTCAGTTTGAAATCATGATGATTTTCTTTAAAAACCTTTAATTAGTACTTAAAAGACCATTATCTATGAAATAAAATATCCAATATTGAATAGTGTTATTTGAAAGCCTCTATTAGTCGCTTTACGATTCACCACATTGTCGCAATGGCAAACTTACATTTTCGTCATCACAGTTTTTCCTTCTATTTCCTATGATACAATCGGGATAATGGAGGTTTTTCTGTTCGGGTAGTTTCTTCGCCTTCATTTCAAATATAGGGGGATCTGATATGTTTACCATTCTGATTGTAGAAGATGAAATAAAAATCAGTTCGATTATCGCCACTGAATTGCGAAACTGGGGGTATGGTGTTCACGTTGCAGAGGATTTCAGTAATGTGGAGGAACTGTACTTGATGGTGCAACCGCATCTTATCCTTCTCGACATTAATCTGCCTTATATGAATGGATTTTACTGGTGCGAAAGGATTCGTCGGCATTCGAACATTCCGATTGTATTTCTTTCGTCGCGCACAGAAACGATGGACATGATGATGGCGCTGAATATGGGTGGGGATGACTTTATCCAGAAGCCTTTCTCCATGGAAATGCTGTTAACGAAAATCCATGCTCTCTTAAGGCGTTCGTATACATATCAACAAATAGACATGGATATACTTTCACACCGCGATTTGACATTACATGTGAAAAGGGCCGTCCTTTCCAGTCCAGATGGGGAAATTGAACTGACGAAAAATGAGTTTCGGATTCTATGCATCCTTCTTGAACGTAAAAATGAAATCGTCCAGCGAGATGAGCTCATGGCAGCCTTATGGGAAGATGAAAATTTCATCGATGACAACACATTAACTGTTAATATTAATAGGCTTCGTCGAAAGCTGAGTGAGCATAGATTGGATGGCTATATCCAAACTAAAAAAGGCCAAGGATACATACTCTCATGAGCGTATCATTTCGTCAGTATATCCGCTTCCAAAAGCGGTTATTTGTGTTGTATATAGCAATTATGTCATTCATTACGATTATGCTTTATGTCGAGCCGACGATGTCTGTCCATTTTTCTAACCTTGTTTACATTCATGCGATCGCGCTTTTTTTCTTCATTTCATTTTTAACAATTGATTTTTACCTCGTTTCAAAGCAATATAAAGCCTTTTCTTCCCGTTGGAGCAAAGGAACATTCATACGGGATGGCATTGACGATCCAAAAACATACGAGCAGCACTTGTATTGGGAACTCCTCCAATCTGTAAATGATGCACATCAGCAACAATTGACCTCTATCCTTCACGATAAAAAGGAATCAATGGAATTCATGACAACTTGGTTTCATGACATTAAAACACCAATTGCGATCAGTAAGTTGATTTCAGAGCAAGCAAAGGAAAATCCGGATAGTGAAAGCATTTCGGAGGAAATCTCGCGCATTGAGCGAAGTGTTGACCAAGCACTTTATTTTACAAGGACTGATCATTTCTCCAGAGATTATATCATTCGCAAAACAGGGCTCGATGCTGTCATTCGTTCTGTCGTAAAACAATTCGCAAAGGAATTTATCCGAAGAAGGATAAAAATTGTCATTCAAATGGTGCCTCTATGCGTGGAAACAGACTCCAAATGGCTTGCATACAGTCTTTCGGAGTTCCTTTCAAACGCATTAAAATACTCAAATGACGGTGGCACGATCACGATCTATTCAGAGGAAGACTTGGAAGAAAGTAGAGTGGTAATCCTTGATGAGGGCGTTGGTATTCCACAGCATGATATTAGCAGAGTCTTTCAATTAGGATTTACCGGAGCAAACGGGCGAATCAATCGGAAATCGACTGGAATTGGCTTGTATATCGCCAAAAAAATTATGGACAAAATAGGTCATAACGTAACAATATCTTCTACAGAAGGCGTAAGTACAGCCGTAACAATTCATTTTCGTAAAAACGATTACTATTCCACTATTATGTAATACGGGGCTGTCCAGAAAGTCTGTGAAAACTGACTTTCTATGACACCCCTTTTTCTGTTGATGAAAAGAGGTGCATCCTTGAAACGTTGCTTTCCGTTCCAGGCGCACGCTTTCCGGGGGGGGCTTCCAGTTCTTGGTGCTCTCAACGCTTTGCTTTTGTTCGCAAAGCCCGTTCGATGTTACGTCGGCGCGTTTCACTCCAAGCAACGACTAGTCACATCAAACTATAAATATACAAAAAAATCGTCCAATCTCGTAAAATGGTAGTGACGAAGCTCCGTTTACGGATTCACAAGTTTATTTGCCGTCTCGACTGTCAACTTATAATAAAGACCGTACAAACATGTATAGATAGCGATACTAGTTGAAACAGGATATAAGAAATTGATATCCATTACATTTGATAGCGCAGTCAGTATCATACTGCTATGCGCGATACCGACAACGAGAGGCAAAAGAAATAAAAGAAACGTCTGTCTCACAATTAACTTCTTCACTTTCCTCCGGCTCAACCCTATCTTACGTAACATCTCATATCGTCTTCGATCCTCTGCTGCTTCCGTCAATGTTTTAAAATAGATGACACTGCCCGTTGCTACCAAAAAGACGAGCCCCATAAACCCGAACACAAAAATAAGCAAGCCATATATGGATTGTGCGGTTTCAAAGCTTTCTGAGAAGCTATAAAAACCTTTATTTGGTTCAAATTCTGTTGTTTGTTCCTCGTCCCATTCATAAACGGCTTTCAAATCCTTAGTCAATCGAGCAGATTCCTTCTGATCATCAATTTTGATAACCCGTGTTCCATGTATTGTCGCCCCTCTAGATAACTGCTCATACAACCTATCGCTTACGATTAGTACGGAAGGCTGTACTTCATACGAAAATAGCGACTCAACCTTATTGTGAATTATACGAATCGGCAATTCACCTTCTAAGCTCATAAGTGTTAACGTACTGCCGACATTTTCATCTTCTTTTTGCGAACCAATGAAATTCCGGCCTACCATCACTGCCTCGCCATCCCCGATCGAATCAATCGGAAGGCGACTAAGCTTTCCAGCAAGCGAATTATACGTTGATACTGGTAACACCGCGAAAGAGTCCTCGTAATACAAATAGCCGCCTGGCACTAATTCCAGTTCGCTTGCCGATCCCGGAACCATTGCATATTCAAATGTCTCATCAAAAATAACCGGATGCTCCTCATTGTTGGATAAAATCTTGGTCATTTCATCATCAATAGAACTTGACTGCACATCAAACTGATAACTGTATGGCACATGATCTTCCAATGTTTGCAACGTATTAAAGTAAATCGTATAAGCGAATCCAAACGCAACGAGCGTCATGCCATTCAAAACTGAAATAACTGTCAACAGCAGCCCATTGCTACGAAGACGGCTTTTCAATTGGGTCAAAGTTAATAAGTTCTTCCAACGGTAGTAAGCTTTTTTCCTCTTTTGCCAAAGGTGGATCAAGAAGCTAGTGCCTGAATGGAATAATAAAAAGGACCCTATTACTAAAACGATGAGGATTATAGTAAAGTTTCTACCAAAATGTTTTGACCAGCTTGTTGATTCGTATGCATGTAAAAGACTCCAATAACCAAACCCGATAAGGACGATTGCAAGCAACGCAAGCAAATAAGACGGTTTCCACTGTTTTTGAATCTTATGTTTTGCTTGAAAAAGTTCAATTAATTCAAATCGATATGCAAGAAAATACCCTTGCAGCGAAGCAATCGTCATTATGAATAAAAAAACGATTACCGTTTGAAGAATGGCTACCGGGTTCATTGAAAATTGGACAATTATGGAAATGCCCATTACTTTCAGCAAAATCATACTGAATAATGTCGAGAACAACTGCCCAAGCCCGATGCCTATCCCTAACGCCAAAAGGCTTAAGGACATATTCTCATAGAACAGCATCCGCCCGATTTCCTTTTTTGTACCACCAACTAATGAATAAAGCCCAATTTCTTGCTTCCGGTTCGTTATGAAGAACGTATTGGAATACCATACAAAAATCATGATGAACAAAGACAGTATAACGGAAACCCCTGTCAATAAAGGGCCCATCTTATCTTCCCGTCCAAATGCTTCGCCAATTTGCTCATTGTATTGCAAAGAAACGAAAGTGAAATAAATGAGGACACTAAATAGTAACGACGCGATATAAAGAAAATACTTGCGAATATTGTATTTTAAATTTTTCAGGACGACATCATATAATGTCATAACGACCGCCCCCTAAAGATGACAACGTTGTGACCAGTTGATCAAAAAACCATTTTCGGTCCTTATCTCCCTTAACGATCTCGGTAAACAACCTTCCGTCTTTCATGAAGAGGACACGATCGCAATAACTTGCCGCAAAAGCATCATGCGTCACCAATAAAATAGTCGTCGCATATTCTTGATTCATCAATTGAAATGCTGACAACAAATCCATCGAAGACTTCGAATCCAATGCCCCAGTCGGTTCATCCGCCAATACAAGTTTTGGGTTATGAATAATCGCCCGTGCGGCAGCAGTCCGCTGCTTTTGTCCGCCGGACGTTTCATATGGATACCGATCTAAAATTGATTGGATACCTAATTTCCCTGCTATTTCTTCTACTTTTAAATCTGTCGTGAAATCCACTTTGTTGGAAAATGTTAACGGCAGCAGTATATTTTCCCGAATCGTCAATGAATCAAGCAAATTGTAATCTTGGAAAACAAAACCTAAATTCGTACGCCTAAACTCAGACAGTGGTTCATCACGCAATGTAGTGATTTCTGTACCGCTAATGCGTACACTTCCCAAAGTAGGCTTATCGATTGTAGCCAAAATATTGAGCAACGTCGTTTTACCCGCTCCTGAAGGACCCATAATGCCAACAAACTCCCCTTCATGGATGCTTATATCAATCCCTTCAAGCACAGAAACTAAGTTTTTCTTTGTCCCATATACTTTTTGAATACCTGTTGCCTGCACTACGATATCCATCATACAAATCCCCCATAGCTGTTTTCATTTGTTTCCATCATACCGTGCAATGAGGTAGCCCTCCATCGATGTAACGAACAAAAACAACAACGAATCTTACAATTTTGTTCGGATTAAGAAAATTTATCAATCTCTACAATGCAATTTATACAAGCAGGGCGTTTATCTATTAAAACTGTACAAAACTGACCACATTATATTGCATAAAATTGATACTTTTAAATGGGCCACTTGCCTGTTAATGTAAGCAATGCAAGCAAAATTTAAAATTAAAAGAGGTTTGGAACGATGAACTTAATGAAAAGAGAAAGCAATGTAAAAGCTACTCCATCGAAAATAACCATTTTACAAAGTAAATCGCGCACGACAAATCCAACTTTGGACATGATTATTTCGGCAATGCTAATCGCTTTAGTATTCGTCGCTACGCTTCTTTTGAATATTAAACTTCCGATTACGGCAAATGGCGGTTTGGTCCACCTTGGAACAGCAATGCTCTTTACGGTCGCGATGTTGTTCGGCCCCAAAAAAGGGGCAATTGCCGGTGCTGTCGGAATGGGATTGTTTGATTTAATATCGGGATGGACATTATGGGCACCTTTCACGTTTTTGACACGGGGCCTGCAGGGATATATCGTTGGGAAGATTGCTTGGTCAGGCGGCCGCAATGGAGGCAGTTTTACGTTCAATCTGTTGGCGACTATCACTTCGGTTCCATTCATGTTAGCTGGTTACTATATTTGTGAAAGGATTCTGTTCGGAAATTGGGCTGTACCTGCTGCATCCATTCCGGGAAATTTAGTGCAAAATATCGTTGGAATTTTAGTGGCCATTCCTGTTTGCGCTGCGCTTAAAAGGATTCCTCTTTTTAGAAGATAATGGATTGAGTGTTTGTGTATAACGCATTTATGACGACTACCCATTAATAATAAATGTATCTAATTATAGAAAACCCATTATAGAGGTTTTCTTTTTTTATATCCAATTGTAGCGCAAAACTTGATTTGTTTACTGACAGGCACCCAAATTATAATTAGGACTTCACAAACTGGACAGATTGCAAAAGCAATTTCCAACACATGACCGCGATAAACAATAGGAGAATGCTGAACAATATGGAAACCGGGATGCTTAAAATGGTTGGCACTGAACCATAATCCCAAATATCCATCCGGAAACCGACACCAAATGTTCTTGCAACCCCGCCTATGAACGAAATGACTGCACATAAGGTCAGTCCAACCGATAGGGATTTCATATCGGGATGGAAGTATACAACTGATCAATGTCTTTATCATTTAAATAACGGTTTGAAAGTCGCAAGAGAATAAACAAGAAAGGGTGTGTTTACATGGGTTCAAAAATATCTTTAGGTTGGGTAAGTACTACTAATGATTTAAACAATGAATATACTATTTTAATGAATAATTTAAAACATCTTGGGGTTAATATTGATTGTGTGAAATTTTCAAGTGATAATTCTGGGGTTCATTGGAATGTAGTGGATGATTATAGAACGTATTCCAATAAAGATTTTCTATCAACCTTGAAGGAATTTCACTTTTTAGAAATTCCAATTTCTAATTTTCCTTTTGGGAAACTAACTATTGAAGCTGTAATTACATTAAAAGTAACAAATAAGTATTTTGGATACTTATTTGAAATGGAAGAAGACTCGATTATCAGTAGTTATAACATTAAGGAATTAGAGACTGCCGAAGATATCATAATTCAATATTTGAAATTTATTTTCAAGAATTTTAATGTAGATTATGCTTTTTCTGATCAAGAAGCCGAAATAGAATTTTCACCCGAGGAATTTAAACACTTACAGAGACCCTATTATGCAATAGAAGCGAAACATGACCATGATGGAAAAGTAAAGATTACAAAAGCCAATTGGTATATTAATGGGTTAACTGAACGCTTAAACTAATTATATAATTTTTTTGAGGATTCAAGAAACGTGTGTAAAGCAAATGAAATTTATAAGAAATAGCATTATTAGAGTGGTTGCAGCTGCTCTTTTTATTTTGTCTTTTCCCTTTGTTTTACGGGATAATACAAGCCTGTTATAAATGTTTTATACAATTGTAAAGTTGACAATTCCATTCTTTTTCATGATGTTGAAGAATCGATATGGAAGTATTGTCAATATGAGTTGTAGGAAACTTTTCTGGCAGCAAATGCTGCAAAGTAAGTCCTATTAGAGCACCGTGGCTTACAACAAGGATGCTCTTCCCTTCGTATCGAATCGCAACGTCTTCTAAAAACCCAATCCCTCTTTGGGCTACCGTTTCAAATTTTTCCATGCCAAGATCTGCTTCACGCCAGGCTTTTCCCCACCGAATCACTCTTTCGTCTTCAGTCGTCCCTTCAATTTCACCGCAATCTATTTCTCTTATTCTTTGATCAACAGTGATGGGCAACCCCATCCTACTTCCAATAATCTTTGCCGTTTCTTTTGCCCTTAATAGATCACTCGAAATGATGATGTCCCATTCTTCATTTGCAAGTCGTTCTCCGATTTTAACTGCTTGTTGTATGCCCTGTTCATTTAAAGGAATGTCAGATATCCCTTGTGCTCTTCCAAGATAGTTCCATTCAGTTAGACCGTGTCTAATAAGCCCTATTTTTGTCATGATACTTCCTCCACTCGTATTCCAAAATGCTATACAACAATGAATCCCGCCAACCGTCTTTTACGAGTAAGTTCTCGCGAATTTTTCCTTCTAACGTCATCCCGACTTTCTCCAATACTTTAGATGAACCGATATTTCTCGGATCACAAGTCGCATATATCCGATGAAGCGATAGTGCGCTAAAACCATAATCAAGCAATTGGTTCGCTACATCTGTCGCGATGCCTTTTCCCCAATAATCAGGATGGATTATATAGCCTATTTCACCGCTTCTATTCGTAGCATCTCTTATATTAATCTCCCCGGCTCCAATCATCTGTCCATCCTCTTTAGTGATCACAGCAAAGACAAATCTTATTCTTGGCTCTTTAGAGGCATCTTTCATAACCTGTTCCACAAAACCTTTAGACTCTTCCTCCGAATTCGGTCCCCAAGGCTGGTATCGGCAAACGATCTCTTGTGACGCATATCTATGAACACCCAACCAGTCTTCTTTTGTAAATTCTCTTAGGATTACTCTTTCATTTTCAAATGAAAAGTTTGTGTGCAACATTATCAGCCCTATCTTTCTAACTTCACTTTATTTTCTGATCTAATTGTATCAAAAACGCTTGCACCTTGAGGAAGACCTTCAAAATATAACAAAAAATTTCTTTGTGCATGTTGCGCTATTACGATAATATTGGAATATTACCATTCATACGGCGTTGATGGGTCTGGGGAGATGCTCATTTATATGGAAGCTACCGGGTGGTTTTGGTGGAATGATCACTGTTGGTTTCCTCTATGTTGCTTCAAAGGTGAAGCAGTACGTGAAACAACACTCCAGAAAAAAGGGGATTCTACAATGAAAAAAGCAGACAGTACGCCATAATGCACTGTCTGCTTTCATTTGACTCATTAAAGCATTGCCCCCGAATAAAACGAGCTTGGCAGCTGATCAAAGTCATAGTCTTTCAATTCTTTTAATGTAATATTTGCATGGGCACCTTCATGCACCATTAGATTGCTGTTTTCTCCTACATGGATTAAGATGACGGGCTTGTCTGTCGCATAGGCGTAACCAAGCTCCCACGCCGTTCCGCTGTCTGAATAGTTTCCATGATAAATTCCTACGACAACCTCTGCCCATTTAATATGTTTGATATCGTCCATGAATGTCTCAATCGACCATTGACGGGAACCCATCTCTGCATCTGCTGAATGTCTGAACGGTGAAAATACTTTCAATCCTTTTTCGTCTAACATCATCTCAACCTGTTCCAAATAGCCTATCTCTTTGTCATTAAAAAACGGGCTTGCCAAATATACTCGTTTCATTCCTATTGCCTCCTTATTGCCTTCCACCTTATTATTTCCAAAGCTGTTTTTCTTAACAGTACCTACAGCAACTCTTCCGAAAGCAAAGTAAATCCTTCAATGACCGTGTCTTCTTCTACTTCAATCAATAGACAGCGCTTGCCGTTAACTGTGACTTGCCTCACATATCGTAAGTCTTGTGGGCTAATGGCGATGTTCGCAACTTTCGTTTCGATTTTAATCGATTTCGACGCATAGCTTGGTACAATATGGGCTGCTTTCATTTCATACGTCTCATCCTCGACAACTTTTTGGAATGCTCTTTCCACCTTTGCTGAATCTACGTCCTCTATGCCGCTCGCCTTTAGTACACGAGTTACTTCTTTCGTGTCCAAAGTCGGCACAGTTTCCTCTGCCTCTTCCTCATCGTCCAATTCCATCATACGTTGAATTTCATCATAAACGCTTGCAAGAGTTTTCGTATTCATTTCTTCACCGACGACTGATTTTACAATCTCTTCAAAGACAACCTTATCTTCCTCAGCAGTCATAATTTCCTCTCCGTCCAATACATTCTCGATGAAATGGAAATCTGGCTTATTCGCTTTGCCAGCAGCATACAAAACGTGATTCACGTCTGCTGCATTATCCGTAAAGCAGGGGAATAAAAACCCGCCAATCGGCGATGTAAGGTTAATGATTGGATCACCGATAAATCTCGATTTAAATTCCTTTTCAACGAAGTCAAAGACGAGCGAACGCTTCGGCTGTTCCGTCTGGTTCAAGCTGCAAAGAATAAAAGGCGTCGTAAACACTTCATCCCGTTCAGCCACCTCCGACTCTTCGCTATGCCGTTTCGTCGGCTTATAATAATTTCCTCGAATGAACGTCACGACAATATCCTTTTCATATTGAACGTCTTGCACCATCTTTTGGGCGATGCGCTGCATATCTGCCTTCCATTCCTCTACATTTTCTGTATGCAGCCCTTCATAAAGGATCGTTTGCGTCGTTTCCGTTCGCTCATCTGCTTCAGACCGGAATCTCACTTCAAACAGCTTTACATCTAATTTTCCGCCCAACACTTTTTTGAAATTGGCAAGAAACAGCTCTTGCTGCTCGCGGTCCAACATAGCAAATGGCTGGCTAACTTCATGGTAGATCTCATTGCTTTCCTGCCGTATATAAACGTTATAAATGTTTTTAACCGTCAATAAATCTGTATCTAATTTGAAATGCTTACGTATATCCGCAATTGCTTTTTTATTCATCTATTATCCCCACTCCTTGGCTACTATGATCTGTCATATTAAAAAAGAGCGTCAAATTCATTGATCTTGAGACACTCCTTTATTATAACAATGATTAAGCTCAGAGCAGGAACACTATTAATTTTGAAAAGTAATGATCATCTTTGGATTACTCTATCTCATATGATGAAGCACCGCAGAGATCACCTTCCTTTTCGTTACAGCAGCACATTTCCAATCTATGCATCGCTATTCTACAATACAAGATAGTACCATAACATTTTTCCGAAATGAGGGATTTATAAATGATGTGCGGTTCTAAATGCTTTCTCGTTGAAATGAAACTGAAAGGTTCGATACAGATTATGCAAGTTACAGCAAGAAACGCCATTGGGGCAAGAAAAGTCATCAGGGGAGAGTATGGCATTGAGGCACACATTCTTTCAGTAAAAGAGGAGAAGCGAAACTACTAATTGTATTGCCTACATACACAGCTGTAAGATATATGCAAATACTTATGCATAATTGAATATTTTTTGTATAGCTATTCACTTATAGGTGCAAAATGAAGTACGATAGATAAGGAATTCAAGTTTGTAATCTTCGTTTGATAAGAAGAATGGAAACGTAAAAGGGTTAAACGTTTGTGTTCTTAGCCTTCCCTGCGGAAGCATCCACCGGAATGGCAATAAACAGGTAGAAAGAATGCTTGATTTCAACCAATACATACAAAAATTTGGATATGAGGAGTATTTGTTTACATGGATGTGATCATAGAGCTACTTCGGAGGAAAGAAGTAAAACGCGTTATCATTTTTGCGTTAATCATTATATTGCTATTTAGTGTAAGAAGCATGATGAATTTAATCTTGCTTACTTTTATTTTTTCATTTTTATTAAATCGACTTGTCGAGTTTACAGCTAAGGGCATTCGATTGAATCGCAAATTGATTGTTATGATGATTTATACATTCATAGTAGGTGTCTTGGCAATCGTAGTTGTAAAATATTTACCCCTTATCTCCTTTGAAATTAGCCAGTTAGTTAAGCAAATAAAGAATTTCTTTACTCACCCACAAGAAAATCCGTTGCTTGGCGTTATTGACTCTTTCATATCTGGCGATCAAATTAAAGCTTATGTCGATAACGGTGTTTCATTTTTATTAAAGTCATTTTCAGATATTAGCAAAATTAGTATTCAAGTATTCATCGCGTTAATCTTAAGCTTGTTTTTCCTTTTAGAGAAACCGCGACTCATTGAATTTACGAGTAAATTTAAAAACAGTAAGATTGCTCCGTTCTATTATGAAATTGAGTTTTTTGGAAAAAAGTTTTCCCGTACGTTTGGTAAAGTAATCGAGGCACAGTTCATCATTGCCTTAGTAAATACATTTTTGTCGGTCATTGTGTTAATGATTCTCGGCTACCCGCAAATTATCGGATTGAGCATTATGATTTTCTTCTGTGGACTGATCCCTGTTGCAGGAGTGATCATTTCACTGATTCCTCTTTCGATTATCGGTTTTACAATTGGAGGCTATTTGACAGTCGTCTATTTGCTCATCGCAATTACGGTCATCCATGCGATTGAAGCGTACATATTAAATCCTAAGCTAATGTCATCTAAAACGGATCTCCCCGTCTTTT
Source organism: Sporosarcina contaminans (assembly GCF_042679045.1). NCBI lineage: Bacteria > Bacillati > Bacillota > Bacilli > Caryophanales > Caryophanaceae > Sporosarcina > Sporosarcina contaminans. Next base: position 39,756 of record NZ_JBHTLT010000043.1, read on the forward strand.
ACACATTTGTCGTACTCATCTTTTCGCAAAACTTCTTTGGTGTCTGGGGACTGATCATCGGAATTCCTGTCTTCGTGTTCTTGCTCGACATATTAGACGTGACCGATAAAGAACCTCAACAAACAATAGCAACTTCAAAAGACAAGTTGGACGGATAACATCCAACTTGTCTTTTTTATTGAAAGCTATAAGTGTATACAAATTACTCTTCAACTTTCTCCTGAACGGCCTTCAACTGCTGCTTCATTCTGTTTAACTGCTCCTTGTTTTGCTCTACGGTATCCATATGCTCATTGTGCTGTTCGGCATTTGAAAGAGCATTTTCTGCACGTGATATCGAATTGAATGCATGCTCTACTGCCATCTCTTCAGGATGTGACATCGCTTGTTTCACGGAACGAGTTGCCTTTTGGACCGAGTTGCCCAAAAAAGTATTAGGATGCTCTTTCTTCCAGCTTGGTTTTGAATCCTTTGCCATGTTTTTCCCTCCAGCCAATCATTTTTAAAGCAATTCTAGTATCGTAAAAAGTCCTGTAAATATGCATGATTGGTTAGGAATGTTTATAAACAGTTCATAAGTGGTATGCAAAAAGGGAGGTGAAGGAAGGTGAACAACATGACAAAACAATGGAACTTCATTATCGGAAATAAATTGATCACGATTTTTGATAAAGATAAAAAAAGCGCTGAAAAAAAAGCCTATGCGGTATACAAAGAACTTAAAAATGAAGTGAGCTAAAAACACCAGCCATGTGAAGGGGCTGGTGTTTTATATTTTTTTAAAGTGAAGTAGTAGTAATTTTGTTTAGAAGACTATGCTCCGGGTATTTATACAAAGATATAAAGTACCTCTCAATGGGTTGTGTCGCCATGTTTGGAGTAGCTGACCTTATATCTCTCATAATATCTGCATTCATCATTTTGCCTGTCGTCGTATTCTTGCGGGAGATGGGTTATTTGATCGTAAGCTATCTTTTCGGTGTTGTAAAACCAAGAATCACAATTGGTTCTGGACCGCGGATCATTAAATTTGGCATGATAGATATTCGAAAATATTATCATATGTATAGTTGGTTTTCGTATGATGCAATCAAGCGGAAAAGCAATTTCGCTTATATATGCATTTATGCTGGACCTATTTTAATGAATCTTTCCATTGCTCTATTGATCAATTTCTTGCTTGCGAATGGCTGGATGGAGGAGTATAAGACATTTTGGGATCGTTTTATTTTCTATGCCTTTTATTATGTTTTATTTGACATCGTGCCGATGATGACCATTAACGGTAAACCGAATAACGGAATGATCATCTATGAGATGATCCGATATGGCAAACGCATTGATTACAATACCGAGCCATTCATCCCTTCCACTTCTGAAGTCGAGGAAGAATATCGGGAACATATGATGGAAATAAAGAAAATCGAAGAAGAACGCGAAGAAGAGAAATAGTAACTCATATTCAAAAAAAGCCGTGCGCAGATGAGCACGGCTTTTTTGAATATGTACAATCGCTCAATCATCTATCTCTATTTCTTCACCCGATAGTTCCATTAATCGCTCTATGGCAATTTTTATCGCATTTCCTTCCGGATCAATTAATGACAAGCCTTGTTTCATGGGGCTCCAATACTTATAAGAGTAGTCATCCTCCCACTCAATCCATCTATAAACCATTACCGTAAAAAGCTGATCCGGTCTTTTAATAATTTCTACTTTAAACTTTCGGTTTGGTGACATAATCACTTTTATTACATCTGCCATCTTTACACTACCTTGTTTCTTAATCATGATCAACCCGTATATTGACAAATTGCACAAGCTGGCGATTTAAATAGTCTGCACTGTAAGAAAAATCTTTTTGATACCATCCTATAATAATTCCAATAATGGCATTGGCTTGATAATCACAAAAAAGCTCATGATTGATTCCTTCCTTGACAAAAGCTTCCTCATCTTGAAACAATAGACGTTTAATTTCCTCAAATAATAAATAATAGTACATTAACGGCACTTTCTTTGAAAAAACAATCCGATAAAAATGTTTATACTTTTCAATGTGATGGAAAATACGAATTGTATCCGGATTTAACTCACTCGTTTTCAAAACTGATACATGGCGGTAAGGTTCTTGATAAGAACGTGCTAAATCTGCAGTAATTTCCTTAAAATACTCTTCAAATAGATCTTCCACCTTCGTATAGTGCAAATAAAAAGTGCCTCTATTCACTTTTGCCCGCCTACATATTTCCGTTATAGAAATTGCATCTAAGCTCTTTTCATCCAATATGTCTAATAACGCATTATGCAATGCCTCTTTCGTTTTCACTATGCGCAAATCCGTACGCATCATTTATCACCTCTTACTGAACAGTATTTTTGTTTTTGTCTATTAATGAACAAATACCGTGTTTTTGATTATTGCAACAACTCTATACTACTACTATAATTTTTATTGAACAATTGTTTATTATAATTAAGGAGGCTGATTGGAAATGAGACTTGAAGGAAAAGTTGCAATCGTTACTGGCGCGGCATCTGGCATGGGGAAAGCAATTGCAGAAGGTTATGCGAAGGAAGGCGCAAAAGTCGTTGTTTCAGACATTAACTTGGACGGTGCACAAGCAGTAGCAGATACATTAAAAGCTGCTGGTGCTGAAGCGATTGCGCTTCAAACAAATGTTGCTTCTGAAGAGGATGTACAGCGTTTATTTGACGAAACAAAAGGGGCTTTTGGAAAATTGGACATCCTTGTGAATAATGCTGGCATTATGGACGGCATGGAGCCTGTCGGTGAAGTTTCAGATGAACGTTGGGAAAAAGTATTCGCTGTCAACACAACTGCCGTCATGAAATCAATGCGCATCGCAGTGAACCTTTTCCTCCAACAAGGACATGGCACAATCGTCAACAACATCTCTGCAGGTGGATTGTACGGTGCACGCGCTGGAGCTGCTTACACAGCATCTAAGCATGCAGTCGTCGGATTAACGAAAAACACGGCATTCATGTATGCTGACAAAAACATCCGTTGCAACGGTATCGCACCAGGAGCGGTCATCACGAACATCAGCTCTTCCATGACGAATATAAGCGAAATGGGCGCAAGCCGCCAAGCATTAGGTATGGCCATTAACCCTCGCGCTGGACAACCTGAGGAAATTGCACAATTAGCGATCTTCTTAGGCTCTGATGAATCAAGCTTCGTAAATGGACAAGTAATTGCAATTGATGGAGGCTGGACAGCTTATTAACATTTATAGTTGAAGCATATTGTCTCCTATAACTGACAGGAATGAGTTGTAAAGACAAGGCACAACTTCGGTATTTACTAAACGAAATTGCGCCTTGCTTTAGATTTCTGTAGCCTCAAGTATATTGCATGATTTTCCTTGCACCGATAAAAATTGATGTGCTTAAAGCAAACGGCATCGTCAATGCTGGCAATCCATACGGCAATAGAATTGTATCAACGCTTGCGATTAGCAACACCGTTAAAATTGAGCCGATCGTTGCAGTGAGAGGCGCCATCCAGCTCTCTCCTCCCCGAAATACGACCCCAACTGCTAACGCTGTTAAAATGGCATTATAACCGTAAAGCCCTGCGTCTATTAGAGAATGTTCTGCACCGAGGATATAGGCGGTAACCATAGCTACAAAGTTTCCGACAAGTGCGTACATCCCAAATTTTAACCCCGCAAAGAATATTCCTATAAAAATTAACAATCCAGCGATAATACCTTGTAGAAAAAATATTTGACCAGCTCCGTCAATGAAAGCGCTCAGCCAATCAATATTCCCTTCGATTTTCAACTTCCAATGCGATAAATCTTGTGGTACTAAACCATCGGTCAGTTTAAGTGATTCGAGACGATAAGAGGATAACATTATGAGCCATGTCGTCACAATGTACGGAAATGTTAAAGTCGGCATGCCGGTAGGCTCTAAAAGTGTGAGCACCGATGCAGTAAAGGCAGCTGTAATCAATGCCCCAAATAATGCAATCCCCCAGCTTGCAGGTCCTTCTAAGAATAAATGAACCGCCATCCCTGTCAGCATCGGATTATAACCGTACAAACCTTGTGACACACTTACAGGATCACCGCCGCCCACTCGTCCGACAAGTGTCCCGATTGCCACCGAAAGAAACGCGATCAAGCCTAACTGAAAAGAGGTAATCGTAATGGCTGCCAATATGAACAAACCCGTCACCCAATTTTCAATGAGAACTACTTGAGAGATGCCTTTCATCGTTGCGACAAGAAAAGGAACAACCTTCCCATTCCCTTCCGTAACTCCACTTCTCACTTTCAATCCTCTCCCTCATTCCCTCGATACGTTCAACATACCCTCCTTTGATTTTTGGTATTCTTTCCGACTGAACTAAAAAGAAATAAAAACAAATCATTCATGAGCTTCCACTTCCAAAATGCATAAAAACTTCCCTTCAACAAATAAATCATACAGCAACATATAAACCTATCAATTTAGCGCATAAGACCGTTTAGGACGCATAATCCGTTCAAAAAACATATAACTGCCTATAAAACATATAACTACTTCGGAATAGCGCATAAACAATTTTTATTTTCACAGAAAAACGCCCCAATCAATGACAATTAAGTTTTTTAAATCATTTTTTCGAAATATTCACTCCAAGTTATTGACAATAAAAATACCCGCCCCTAAGCAGGAACGAGTTTGCGCTTGCCTTATTCCCCATATTCAAGTTCTACTTTTCCCATCAACGGAACTAAGAACTCACTCGATTGGACTACGCTCTTCCTTACATCCAATCATCAGCAAAACGAAAAGCCTTAACAATTTACAGTTAGCTTTGCTGCTATGTAAGGATTTCAATCCAATAACCGCCGTAACATTATCTTTCTGGTCGAAGATTCTTTTCAATCTTGATTGAGTGTGATATTCATTGTTAAGTGTTTTGGATTCAATGATTTTCAACATTACCTCAAACTAACATGCAATTCCTTAAGTATTTCCCCGATTTTTCGGCCATGTACTGTTTCATCCGCATACAAATCCAATTCCGTTGGCTCCATATTTACAATTGTGAGATGAGCGCCATTTTGCTTTGCTATCAATGGAAACTGGTTGGCAGGAGTTACCGTTAATGATGAACCGAATACGATGAACAGATCAGCCTTTTCACTTTCTTCCGCAGCCTTTAATAGGGCTTCTTCCGGCAACATTTCCCCAAAAAGCACAACAGAAGGTCGAAGCTTGCCGCCGCACTCACATTGATATTGTTCATTGACGTATTTATCATTGTTATATTCTTTCCCACACGACTGGCAATGGACTTTTTGGAGTGTCCCATGAAGCTCAACGACGTTCTTGCTTCCCGCTTCTTGATGGAACCCGTCTACGTTTTGCGTAATAATACTTTGAATTAAACCTTCCCTTTCCCATTTGGCTAAAATTTCATGACCTCCATGAGGCTTACAGCTTTGCAGCCCAATGACACGGTGCCGATAGAACTCAAAAAACTTTTCAACGTTCCGGTTCAGCGCGTCCGTGCTGGCAATCGCGCTTGGATCTTCTTTTGCCCAAAGACCTCCCGAAGAACGGAAATCCGGAAGCCCGCTCTCGGTTGACATGCCAGCCCCTGTCAAAACAACGGTATAATTCGATTCCTTCAATTTCTCAAGCAACAACGTTATCAGTGCCCCTTTCTGTATAGTTAAGTTTAGCATGAATTTTTTCATCGTATGTCCTTTTATTGTGTTTTGAGTGAACGTATATCTGGGCAGAATATGTGCAACCTGTCTTGCAGTTTTCCCAAGACTTCTACCGGTATCTTTCTAACTTCAATATCACTCCCTAAGAAAAGCAACCAATTGATTATTTCGTCCATTTCTTCGGGGCTATGAATATTGATAATAGCCTCTATAATGGCAGTCGTTTGGTAAGGATTCGTATAGGAAATTGAAATCTGTAAAGGATGGTATTTTTTGAACTGGGCAATTGCCTTTGGACCAAGTTGGACGATAAGATTCTTCATTTCTTCTTGCTTGCGAAGGTTTTCTAATATCTTTTTCCTACTTAACTTCTTTTTCACTGTGTATGATTGAACATCGATGAGATTGTCCACTAAGACAATCCTTCTTTTTTGATCCTTTACATCAAAGCCTTCGATTAGCCAGAGACCTTTTTCATGATAAAGGTGCAAAAGGTAAATTGGATATGATTTAATCACTTCATCTTCCCGAATCGTTAATAATAAATAGCTGTCCGAAAGAAGGAGTTGGATTAGTTTTTCTAACATCGGATGCGGAAGATCTGACAGTTCAAGCAAGTCGGGATTATTCGGATTGGTTCCTTCAAAAAGCAAAATTTGATTTAGCAGAACAAGGTCATCTTGTTGGTTTTCTGAAATAAGTCCTAATAATTTTTCAGCTAAAGACTGACGGCTTTTTAAATAAGGGAGTTGTTTATTTCTTGTAGCCATAAAGGCAATAAAAAGCGCTTTAACCTCACTATCGGTAAATCGGACAGCAGGCAGAACCGAGTTGCTCATGACAAAATAGCCCCCATCCCGTCCTACTTCAGCAACAAGAGGCATTCCCATCGCTTCGATTTCTCGAATATCTCGAATAGCAGTTGAACGAGAAATCGTAAATTCCCGCATAAGCTCAGAAATTGTAAAGTGGGCACGGTTGTTCATATACCGCATCATAATATTAATCCGTTCAACCTTTTTCATGGGAAGCCTCCTAAACAGTATCATTTTTTGACATAGTTACACGTTATTATAAACTCATCAAATGAAATGGCAAATCATTTGAACATCATAAAAGAAGGAGTGTTACACATGGCGGAATATACAATTGAAGAAAAAGACAGCTTTACTGTATTAGGCATTGGAGTCGAGCTAAAAAGCGATTACACAGATTACGCAGGTATTAATCAAGAAAAGGCAGACTTTTGGCAGACGATTAGTGAAGATGGTACGCTTGACGCTTTAAAAGCGATTGCGACAAATGACTACATTTTTACCGTAAACGAAGCAGTGAACAACAAGATGATGCATTATGCTGGTGTCCAAACAGAAGAATCGATTCCTGAAGCAACCAGATTGATCCAGTTTCCTAAAGGGGAATATGTAGTTGTAAAAGGTGAAGGAAAGACATCTCAAGAGTTAAGCAATACGCTTACCGGCATCGCCTTTGGCCAAGTATTGCCTGCAGAAAAGAATGTTGCCTATGTCGGCGGTCCGAATACAACAGTTGAAATGGGACAAAGAAACGGTCTTTTATTCGGTGAAATGTGGATTCCTGTCGTTAGAAAATAGGAACAGGAGTGAAGGAAATGCCTTATATTGTTGATTTTAAAAATGTGTCAACAGCGGGTTTAGAATCTTCACCTGTTGCAGAGGCACTTGCTGGTTTGCGTGCCAATGAAGCCCGATATTTCATGAACAAATATAAGCATGAATTTACAGTCGTTCAAGCTAGCGAAAGCGATGCGACCATCGATTATGTGAACCGGATTTTGAAAGAAGAACGCGATCTTCAATTTACAGCAAAACCTTTGGAAACATCCCGTTTCCAAGTGGAAAATATCCAATGGGCTTTCATCTTTTATGAGGATGGCCTTGAGGTTAACGTAATGTATACCGTCGATAACCCTAAGAAGCGGGCTGTTGGTTTTAAACTTTCCGAAGGGATGGATGTTCCAAAGGAATTAGAAGGGAAATTCAAATTCGCTAGGCAGAAATCCAAACTCGCCGGAACAATTCGAGGCTCGTTTTTCGTCATTAAAGGAGAATATTAACGCTTGAGGAAACGGATTTGTTAATTCCATAGGGTGGCTCTTGAACTTCATTAGAGTCATCTTTTTTGCTTTCAATCTATACAATCAAAAAAACAGCACCTTCCACTAATTGGGGGTGCTTCAGCTTGTTGACAGACGCTCGCATACTACGTTGGGGCCAGCAGGACGCTGGTCATGCAACCGTTGCTGCAGGATGCAGCGGGTTTAGGTTGCCTTTCCTTCGCCCGTCCCCTCATGAACCTTACGTTCGATTCGGGTCTTCGCTCGACTTCACGCGGGCCTGCACGATGCAGGTCATGCAGTCAATCGAACTGCGAAGAGTTCAATTTGCCGTATTTACGCGCTCTTTGCGGAAATTAAGGCACTGCGGAAGTCGCGCACTTAGACTTCCGCGTGGCAAGCGTTTTCAAGCCAAGCTGGGCAAACATCTATCTCATAACTAAAAACCTAAAAAAATGTGCATTTTTTCTATGGTCACTTCAATTTTTAACCTTTTTTGCTCTTATAATTAAGAATGAAGGTCGACGAATTTCTTTATGAAGACTTGGTAAATTACTGACTGCTTCTTTAGTCGGTATTGGCTCAATAACTTTTTCAATTTGTAAACCATTTTCAATAAGCGTATTTAGGATAGTAGACATTGTACGGTGATACATTATAACATTATCAACTATCCAATTTTGAGTACGCAGTCCTTCATTTTGATAATTATCGACTGCAAAATGAAGTAGGTTACCTTCTTCATTTGTGATCCAACTTTCATTTCCCTTATTTGCTGTTACAATCGGGTGCTCTAAAGAAAATAATAAAATTCCTTCTTCACATAATGCCATACTTATCTTCTTAACAAGTAACTGAAAATCCGCAATATAGTGGAAAGCTAAGGAACTACTAACAAAATCAATTGTCCCGTCCAGGATTGTTAAATCCTCAAATGCAGCCTGCTCAAAGGTTAGCCCCTCATAATTATGACGCTTTTTCGCATTTGCAATCATGTTCGAAGAAATATCAATCCCAGTTACATGTTTTGCACCTTGACTAATACAATAGGCTGCAAAATCTCCCATTCCACAGCCAATATCTAAAATTACTTTATTTTTGACAGTAGGAATTAGGGTGAAAAAGTTTGGCTGCTCCAGTAAATTGTTATAATTATTTTTTCGCGCTCTTAGTTCTTTATATTTTTCAAAAAACGTATTGTTATCGTAGATATTCTGTTTCATTGTCTCCTTCATTTCCCATAACGTTATGAAGTATTTGCGCAAACTAATTATTACATTTATACAAAATTAATAATAGACTTATAATATAGTTTTTGTTAGGATGTAGATAGAGGCATGTCTTCTTTAATAACCATTTACGAAAACAATACATGAAAAGGCAGAAATCGCTTTTCACCGTATGTATCGAAGCAAGGTCTAATGCTTTTACTAATTAGTTTATTAAGTTTGTTTGCTACCGTTGACCGCACTATAGTTCGTCAATTCTACCCTCATAATACGATTTAAGAATGTCTTCTAAATAAGGTTCTGCTTCTTCAATTAAATCTTTTTCACCCTTATTCCATCTTTCCCGATGCTTATCTACTTGGAGAAAAGAGTTTGTAATCTCTGAATTGCCTTTTGTCACTTTTTCAACCATATTAATCCACTCTTCTGCTAACTCAATTGCAAGATTTGAATTTACTGGTACCCCAGCTCCTTTATACGAGACTGCCTTTATGGATATTTTTCGAAATGCATTATAAAAGTTGAAAACATGTTGTTGAGAATCAAATACATCTTCAAATATCGTTAACTGGGTCTCTGAAAAGGGATAGTCACCCCAAATGGAAATATCCACTTTATTGATGTTCCTCATGATTTTCGATAATAACTCCCAGGGAGGGGAATATCCCTCTTCAATTAACCGTTTTGAAGTGGCTACGGCATCGATTTTTCCCTGAGTCTCTTCCAATTGTGAATATAAGTAGTTTTCTTGTTTGGATAGTATATCTAATAATGATTCTTTATTGTCATTACAATTGATTTCTTCTTTTAATTGTTTAAGAGTGAAACCTAAATTACGATAAAAAGTAATTTGTTCTAATATACTCAATTCCTTATCAGTATAATAACGCCGATTGTTTTCATCCCGACCTGCAGGTTTTAATACCCCTTCATTATCATAGTATTGAATGGTACGCACTGTTAATCCTGATATGTTGGAAAGATCACTTACATAATATCGTTCCTTTTTCACACCCTAAGCTCCTTTATTGCTTCATATTTAGATCTACTTCCTGTAAAAATTCTACTATATTTTTTGCTAGTTTTTCTGGATATTCACCATTTATTGCATGAGAGGCATTTGGATACATGACCATATGACTTAATGGATTTTTCAAGTTTTCTATGCCAACATCCATCGATTCTTCTGAATGATGCATTGTCGAGTCTTCAGCTAAAATCCCTAAGACGGGCATAGTTAATTCTTGCAACTGTTCTTCTGTTATTTTTTTCGGCAAAGGAAGTTTACTTTTATAGGTTCTCATACCTGTTTCAATTAACTTTCCGATAGGTTCACTTTCATCCGTTTCTGCACCACCAGCGATATAACTTAACATTTTCTCCCGAATTGATTTTGGCACAGCTGGTATAGAAGCCGGAATGGAGGCTATGATCATTTTTAAAGGGATGGGTCCAAAAACGTAGACTGGGTCAATCAATGTCAAAGATGCAATTTTTTCTGATTTGAATAATGTGACATATACTGCACTCCACCCACCAAAGGATAAACCCAATAAATGAATCGTTTCTTCTGGCAATTGTTCAATTACGTCGTTTAACCAAACAGCTTGATCGGTAGCGGTTACTATACTTTTGGTTTGAACACTTAATCCGGGTTCTCCTAATAGATCGATTGTGTATACAGGCCGATCTTTCATAAGATCTTTCAAATTTGGTTCCCACATTGGTGTAGAAGCTGACTTTCCTGGTAACAGCAATAATGGTGTTTTTGATTCTGTTCCTTCTTCCAAAAATTTATAAACCTTCACCTCGCCGAATTCGGTCTCTACCAAAAACTCTTCCGTTGATTTAGGCAAATCTTCCATAGCTGAATGGTATGCCTCAATAAACTCTCTTTTCCCTTCTTCGTCAGTAAAACCTCCCAATTTATCATCATCCCGAAACAATAATCCAACTGCAAGCAGCACAACAAACAGTATTCCCACTAAAATAGTTACGGATTTTATCAATTTCTTTTTCATAGTCTCAACTCCATAAAATATTTGCCTTTAGCATAAACTATTACGTAACGTAATACGCAAGTACGTAGTTTTTAAAGGTGAGATAAAAGCTAATGAAGTATTACAATGAAAGAGGTGAACTAAACCATTTTTTTATAACATCGAAGAATCTAGTAAAACGAATGAGGTATAGTTCAATTATCTAATGAAAAACATGCAAACCAAAAAAGCCCACCCCATTAGGTAGACCTTAATATCAAAACCTTTTACAATTTACCGTCTTAGTACTAAATGAGGTTTATAGATAGTTCTTATTTTGCTTGCGCGAACCAGACTTTTTTAAATTCATATTATACAACAAGAAAACATTCATGCCCGAATAACCGCTCTCAAGCAGTGACATCTATACTTCTTATCTTTCAAAAAAATAAAGAAGGTGGACATAATTCAGAACTCCAAGTATCTAGATTTATTGTCTAAACTCGGTATTGAGGGTGCACATCCTGGTGGTATTAATCTAACAAAGGAAATATTCAAGAGGGAGGACATAAACAGAAATTCTCACATTTTAGATGTTGGGTGCGGCACTGGCCAAACTGCTGCTTATATAGCTTACAGATATGGAGCAAAAGTAACTGGCATCGATATCAATCCAACAATGGTTGCAAAGGCTAAAATGAGAATGAAAAAAAATCAATTACCGGTAACAATAATGCAATGCTTAGTTGAGGAAATCCCTTTACCAGATAATCATTTTGATTTTATTGCTTCGGAATCTGTTCTTGCTTTTGTAAATAAGCCAATGGCCCTTAAAGAAATCTTTCGTTTATTGAAAAGTGGCGGTCGCTTCATTGCTATTGAACAAACGATTAACGGGCGACTTAAGGAAAATGAGGAAAACGAAATTAAACAATTTTATGGATTTGACTCCCTCTCTACGGAAAAAGATTGGGTGGCATTATTACAACAGGCGGGTTTTGATCGTATTCGCATAGAAGAAAATACATCCATTGAGTCAGTACCTGATATCCCTGACGCAAATGAGTTAGAAGCTGAGCTTTATGAAATTATGGATAAACATTCTGACATGATGACGAGGTATAAAGAGATATTGGGCTATCGAATTTATTCATGTACCAAATAAGTTGGGATTTCTCATTTGCTATTTCCATTCTCTTCTTGATATATCAACGTTTTATGTGGTTCTAATTAATTCTAATTAAACCTATAAAATTTGTAATACCTCTGGTTGGATTATGTATGCGATTGTAAAAGCCACTGACATTAACCCTATAATCATAAATCCAATACAATATACCCAACATGCTTTAAAAGATAAGCGTTTGATGATCTAATGTATTTGATAGAATAAAATGTTGGAAATTTTATTAATTTGAATTCTCCACCCGATAAATCCGGTCTACGCCACATTAATAAACCAATAATGAAAAAAACTAGTGAAATCACAGAAAACAGTATTGTATTCCAAAAATCCATGTTTTATTTCCCTTTCCTGTACGTAATTTTGTATATTAAAGTTGCATAAGAATGTTAGGTAAGAACCTCGTTTAGTAATGATGAGGCTTTCCATAATGTAGTTTTAGCCTAAAAATACAATGGTAAATACCCTCATTCTCGGAAGAGTTTATTATACTATAAATAATAATTAAGGAGCGGATTCATATGATGATCGTAACAACTGAGAATATTGCTAATCACCAAGTTACAGAAGTGTTAGATCCAGTATTTGGTTTAACCGTAAGAGCAAGAGGGATTGGCAAAGATATAGTTGCTTCTCTTAAGGGGTTAGTCGGTGGAGAAATCAATCAGTATACGGAAATGCTTGAAGATGCTAGAAAATAAGCAATGGATCGTATGGTGCAAAATGCTACAGCAATGGGTGCCAATGCTATTATTATGATGCGTTTTGACTCAGGTGAAATCGGTCAAAACATAAGTGAAATTGTAGCTTATGGAACAGCAGTTATTATAGAAGAGATAAATAAATGACATGGATTATAGGAATTTACAGTATCCAATTCCTTATTCTCATTGTTTTAATCATCGGATCATGGTTCATTTGGGATCATCGTTTCAAAACAAAACACGGCAGGCAAGTACCAAAAGGATTCATCCGGACAAATGAGATTTCAATTGATCCAATTACGAATAAAAGATTAGTTGTTTACTTCAATCCAGAATCTGGCGAACGTTTTTATAAAGAGGAAGATAAAAATTGAAAAAGAGCCTGTTTTTAAATAGGTTCCTTTTCAATTTTATCTGCCTTTACTTATGGTACGGTTCACCGTGGTGATTTAAGAGGCAAAAAAAGTACTGGAAACATTAATCCCTAATACTCTAAATTTATTTAATTCTGAAAATCTGAAAATATTTATGTCTTGCTGCTATATTAATAATAGAAACAATTTTTTCTATAAGAAAAACAATAATTTAATGAGAGGAGGAACACCCTTATGAGTAATGTTTATTTTGACAGAAGAATGCAAGGGCAAAATCCCGGACAAACATTAGGTCCAAATGGAGAACAGATTTATTATATTGTTTATCAAATTAATGGTCTTGGAGAGCCAGTGGCTTTTCAGGTAGATTGGGAATCACACGCCGATAGAGATTCTATCACTTTTGAAGGAACAAATCACATTGAACGAAATGGAACTCACTATTATTTAAAATAATAGGTTATTGTGTGCATATTAAGAAGCACCTATTTAGGGTGCTTCTTAAATGCCTAAGTACAGTAGGAATTTCGTTAAAAGAAGTGTACGTACTTATGGCTGCACAATTAGGGCTAGGTTTTTTTACATCATAGGAAGCCCGTGGGACGAGTGGAATTGCGGATGGAAAACCGCAATAATTTCATAACTAGAAAATTTATATCTTATTGATAGGCCATATTTAATTCCTTAGACGTTTCAATAATAGAATTATATATTTCTTTTAAAATAATTGTTTGTAATATTAAATAACCGTTTGAATAAAATTCTGGAAATGTTCCATTTAGATCACGATTTATATACTCCAAGTATTTTTCTAAATTTAGGGAGTTCAATTTGTTATGTTGCATAGAATTACGGTATACTCTTAATCTATCTAGTGCATAATGTAATTTAGGATAATTCATTTTAAAATCTTCATAAAAGTACTTCTTAATTCCCATATTTTTTCCCAACTCATCGATTACCTCAACCATTGATGAATTAAAGTCTTTTGTAAAATTACTAAAGACCTTTTCACTTTTTGCCAACTTAATATTATCTAAGTTATATTCATTAAAGAATTGGCCATTATCAAGCCATCCCATTCCATAAAAGTCTTCCATTTCCGCATCAAGACTCTTAGCTGCTGCAATAATCCTTTTAACTAATTCCTTTAATTCATCTAAATTATTAATCGGTTGGATAACCTCAAAGTTACTTTTCGAATCAGCATTTACTGATTCTACTTTATTAATCCTAAAGATATTGTGAGTAACACAGGATCTATTGTTTTTTAAGTTTAATTTATACTTAGCAAGTATATCAATGAATCCTCTTTTTTCATTTAAAATTACTTTTCCATGTTTATAATCAACCTGATGTTTTAACTCCAAGCTACCATACTTTTTACTTAACTCTATAATTTTATATACTTTATTTTTTATGTTAGTTGTTGGATAATAATGACCAGTAAAGGTGATTTTTACATTACGCTTTCTTTTTAAATACCTTTCTAATTCACTTATCCATTCATCATTAATATCGTAGGCCTCAATCATTGGTATCTCAAAAAATATTCTATTGTAATCCCTGTAAAAGTAATCATAGTTAAAAATATCATATACTTCTTCATTACGTGCTTCTTCACTTGTTTCAAACTCTGTAGAATCTTTAACCATATCAATAAATGTATCAGTTGAGTTATCAGTATAGAAGCTTATTCCAATTTCATCTGCCTTAATTAACTCAGAATCTATATAATTTACCCTAGTATTTCTATCATAAACAACTAGTCTACTTTCTTTATCTGAATCTTCTATTACCACAATGTACATTTTCTTGTATTCCGTTTGTTTTTGATTTACTGAAACTATTTCAACTAACTGTCCTTCATATTCAGCGTTACTTTCATTAATATACTCTTTTAGAATTCTTTTGATAGTTTGTCCATGAATGGTACTATTATCCTTTTTATCAAGAATCGGCTCTAATGTATTTAAATTAGTAAACTTGGCATTTTTATTGGTAATATAATTTCTAGATTTTTTTATATATCCTGTGAATCCATCAACTGTTATCGGCAAAACAATTCTTTGTAATAATTCGTATTTATTATCACTAATATATTTTCTACCATCATCTGTTAACTGTTTAGTCTTAATATCATACATATTATTAAGTTCTAAATCATAAACTGAATTCTTTATTAGCTCTTCATCAATAGATAACATTTTTGATATCTGACTAATGTCCAATCCTTGATTAAGTAACTTTAGGGAAAAATCCATTAATACAGGTAAACCTTTATATAGAGTAGCTAAACAGATAACTTCCTTTTGGAAAATAGGGAAACCTACTTCTGTAATGTTAATTATCTTATAATCTGGAAAGTCAGATTTTACTGCATCAAACACTAACTTCATACTTCTCCCCCCTTAATAATACACGTACTTGGGTGTCGATTAATAAACTGAACTACTTTTCCGATTCCTTCTTTATATTTATCTTCACTGTTTAGAACACATTCTTTATTTCCAACAATGAACAGACAATTTTTTCCTCTCGATAAAGCCACATTGATTCTTCTTTGATCTTTTAAAAAGCCTAAGTTATTATTTTCATTTGAACGAACTAGACTATAAAAAACTATATCACTTTCAGAACCTTGAAATGCATCAATATTATCAATTTGAATTTCAACATTAGTCCATTTTTGGTCATTTGGCTCTAATTTATTTATTAATAACTGTTTCTGAGCGTTATATCCGGAAATAACTGCCACACTAGCCTTTATACCTTTTTCAGCATATATCTTGTTAATTTTATCAAGTTCATTCTTAATTATAATAACTTCTAAATTATTTCTAAAAGAATCATTAAACTTTTCCTCTAAATTATCAGATAATGTTGATGTGTCAATCCATAATACAACTTCATTAAAACCTAAGTTATGTTTTCTTTTTTCAGCTTTTACTTTTGTGTTTATTTTATAAGTAGGATAAAAGCTTGTATTTACTAGTTTTGAAATCACAGGATGCATTCGAAACTGTGAAGTTAATGTTTTTTTGCCTTCTGGCGCGCAGAGTTCAAATATATCTTCAAATAAACTCTTTTCTAATTTTTTTGTATTGATTTTTGGCTCTAGCCCTCTATCTTGAACTAGATTAACTATTGGCGGTAATTGCCTATGATCACCAACTAAAACAATTTTTTTGCCTAGTAACATTGGCAAAATAAGTTCTGGAGCAGTCGCTCGCGCAGCCTCATCTATAATTACCCAATCATATGTTAAATTTCTTAAAGTATGGCGAGATGAAACACCTACGCAAGTTGCCGCTACAATTGATGCTTCCCTAGCAAAGATATCATCAAATTCATCTAGTAAATCCAACCTATTTGTCCAATCTCTAATAATGTTAATTATCTCAACAGCATTTTTGTCAAATAACCTATTATCTACTTCATCAGATCTATTATTATTATTATTTAAAGTATAATCCATATACTTTTGGAGTTCTTTATCTTTACCATATAACTCTTCTATATATTCAATTGTATTTCTTATTGAATTTGACTTTACTTCTTCAGCCCATACTTTAATTTGTTCAGTGGCTAATAGATTTTTAGCATCCTTTGAAATCTTTTCACTAGTTCCTATACGAACTATCTTTTTATCAGATTGATTTTTAAGTACATTTTTCAACAAATGATCAACAGCTACATGAGAAGGAGACGTTATTAAAACAGTTGATTTAGAATCCATTAAAAATATTTGATTAATTAACTCTGTTATTACTGTTGATTTACCGGTTCCGGGTGGACCTTGAATTAAAAACATATCGTTAGTCTTCAAGGCTTTTTCAACTGCTTCTTTGTTAACTTCATCTATATTTTTATTTACAAAGTCTAAATCTAGTTGGAGTTCCTTCATTGTTATCTGTTCAGGATTAATAAGTATATCCATTAGATCTCTGTTTACTGATTCATTATTTCTCAATGAATATAGAGCATTACTATATCTTTTTAGCATTTTGTTACTCATTGATATATCAACTCTTACCTCGCCGCGTTTACTTAAATTTTGTATATCAACATCCGAAAGTAAAGCTACTTTTAACTTATCTTCTTTTATACTTTTTAAGGGACCGACAGTTACAAACTTATTTGAACCTTTCTGTAAACGAATATAGTCTCCATCTTGCAACATAGAAGAATCATAATTAGAGTCCATTTTAATTATTAAGAAATTACTTGAAGCTTCATATTCAAAACTTTCATAATTACCTATACGTTCTCTATTAAAATTTACTGTTTTTAGTATTTTTATGACTTCTTCCCAATTAGCAATTAATTTATTCTTTTGTTCTGATTTTGCTATTTTTTGCTTGAATGATTCGAAACTTGCATCAATTTCGTTTAGTAAATTAATCAGTTCGGAAGGATCTATACCATTAGGTCTAACTTGGATAATATCTAAATTCAGTTTTATCTGGATTCCTTTTAACTTTTCTAATTCGTTTTCATGATACTTATCTATTGAAAAGACCTTAATTACTTTGAAATATCCATTTTTCCTATCGGGCAGTAGTTGATATTTAATCCCATCTCCTACTAAATAGTAATTTTTTTCAGTTTTATGCAAACTTGTTTCAATTAAACTTTGTTCTATAAAATCTTTAACCGCATTAAAATTAGTACTAGTTATCTTCCCTAAATCTTGTAAATCTCTATTAATTATTTGTGGAATAAATAGTTTAATATTTCCCTCTACGGCATTTAATTCAATTTCTGTTTTTAAATCTTCAATAAAGGAAATTAAACTCTTATATCTATCTTCCCTGTCGATACTTAAAGATTTATGCAAGATACCCTTTATATTTTCAGACACAGGTAGACCATCAATAGACTTGAGGAGTTGTCCTTTATCTTCATGCGGCTCTATTCCGGTTAACAAATAATAAAAAGTAGCTCCAAGAGAAAATATATCGCTCCTAAAGTCAATATGCTGCCCTAGCAAATGTTCTGGTGACGAGTATCTTTTAGTAATAAAATCCTTTAAAGTATGACCTGTCCTAAATAAATACATATCTAATATTTTACTTACTCCAAAGTCAATTACCTTTACATTCATTTTTGAATCTACCAATATATTAGACGGTTTAATGTCTCTATGTATAATTCGTTTATCATGAGCTGCTTGCACACCATCTAAAACTTGTATCATAATCTTTAATTGTTGCATTCTTGATAATTTATTATGTTTCACAAATTCCTCAAGGTTTTCTCCATCAAAATATTCCATCACTATATAAAAGTTGTCTTCATCAATTCCGGAATCCTTGTACTCGATAATGTTTGAGTGGTTTATCATTGAAAGGGCCCTTGAGTCTCTGTTAAATATCTCCTGTATATCATTAAACTCCAAACCACTATACTTTTGATTTAAAACTTTCACAACAATGGGGGTTTTTTCTTTGATGATATAACCTTTATAAAGAGTGCTTTGATAAGTAGATATCATCTTTTCCTCAAGAGCATACTTATTCATTAAATACATTAGCATCCTACTCCATATAATTTTTTGTTTTTTTTAGACATCTATGCTGGCAAATAGTAACATTCTTAGAAGAGACGCATTTGCATCTCTTCTAACTTTGTGGAAATTTTGTTACACCCTATACTTCTTAAAGTTCTCTGCCTGCTCAAATATTTCTTTAAAAATCTCATCTTTCGGAACAGGGGGGTAACCGTTTTCAGCGAGCGTTAGAATTAGATCGACTTTTAACTCTGCCTTAATGTCATCACGACTTGACCAGTCAGTATATTTAGCTTTATCCTCAACTATCACCTTTACTTCCTGTGATAGTTTAATAAGTTTGTCATGCGGATATTCAAATTCATATTTCTCAGAGATTGCCTTGAGAATATCGTAAAAGGCCTTTTCCTCATAATCAATTCCTAAGTCCTTGAACGAATCCCGCTCTTTAACTAGTTCTGAAAACAAATCAGCAAATTGCTCTGCAACGTCATCCAACACATCACTTTGTAAAGCTTGGAAGTCTTTTCTCTCGTTATAATGATCGACCAATTGTTTAAATCGTTTGGAAAAGTCGACACCTTGAATTCTATTAGTCTTCTTAAATTCCTCTATTGCTTTTGCCAATAGCTTTTGTAGGAGTTTAATCTTAGTGTTTGGCAGTTTGATTTTATTAATTTTGGCTAGGTATTCATCACTAAATAAATCCGCATTATTTTTCGGGTCGTTTTTATCTAGCTTAAATACTTCTTCCATACCTTCACTTATTAATGCCTCTTGCATCATCTGCCTTACCTTTTCATTCATTTGGGCAGTATCAGGAGCATCATCTTTAGTTAGTTTATGAATGATAGACCTTATAGCTAGGTAATAGTGAATGTGGTCTTTTTCTAACTGGCTTATTTCCTCACTAGATACACATAAGTTATAAGCAGATCGCATTTTCTTGGTAATAGCCATGAATCGTTTTTCCAATTGTTCCGTTTGTTGGACAAACTCTGCAGCCTGATTCAAGCACTCTAACTGTTGCAATGGAGTTCCCTGAAAGTATGCTGTATTGTCAAACTTATAAAAGATTTTTGCTAATAAATCTAGCTGATCTTTTACAATGACAACAGCTTTTTCAATACCGTCAAAATTGTCACCCTCTACTACCCCATATTTTTTCATTGCTATATTCAAATTACTCTTTATACCAAAGTAATCTACAACTAAGCCAGTTTCTTTACCTTCATATACTCGATTTACTCGTGAAATAGTCTGAATTAAGGTATGCTGTTGGATAGGCTTATCAATATAAATGGTATCTAATGAAGGTACATCAAATCCTGTTAACCACATATCGACAACAATGGCTATTTTAAAGTTTGATTTTTCATTTTTGAATTGTCTATCTAACTCTTTACGATACTCTTTCGTACCTAATAGGTCATATAGTTCTTTACTATCGTCTTTATTACGCGTCATGACCATTTTAATTTTTTCCATCGGTTTAATTTCTTTTCTTTCTCGTTCAGTAAGTTCTACACCTTCATCACAGACTTTAACCTCCGCCCATTCTGGACGTAGCGCAATAATTTCTTTATATAAATCATAGGCAATATGTCGATTAGCTGCAACAAACATTGCTTTACCTTTAACCGTTGCGCCTTCTTCAATTCTTTTTTCATAATGTTCTACAAAGTCCTCTGCCACTAATTTTAACCGTTTAGGATCACCAATGATAACTTCCATTCTAGTTACAGCTCTTTTGCTTTCATCTATCTGATACTCATTAGCTCCAGCAGTTTCAGCGACTTTATAATACTCTTCAATCTCTTGTAGTTTCGATTCGTTAAGATTTACTTTAGCAGCTCTTCCCTCATAAACAATCCGAACAGTGATTTCATCGTGAACAGCTTCAATCATTGTGTATGCATCTATAATTTCGCCAAAAACATCTATAGTTGCATCAACTGGCGTGCCGGTAAAACCTACATAAGTTGCATTAGGTAAAGAATCATGTAAATGTTTGGCAAAACCATATTTTTTCTCAACACCATCTTTGGTAATTTTTACTTTTTGATCGAGATTGGTTTGTGAACGATGCGCTTCATCCGAAATACAAATAACATTGCTCCGTTCAGTTAACAGATCAATATCTTCGTTAAACTTTTGAATAGTAGTTAGAAATACACCACCACTTTTTCGATTTTCCAAGTAAGATTTTAGATCTCCCCGACTCTCTACACTGATTACCTGATCATCGCCAATAAAGTTCTTAGCATTTGTAAATTGGGCCGAAAGTTGATCATCTAAATCGGTTCGATCTGATATCAAGACAATCGTAGGGCTTTGTAAGTCTTTATCTCTCATTGATAATCTAGTAAGATAAAGCATGGTATAACTTTTACCAGAACCTGTCGCTCCAAAATACGTACCACCTTTACCTGAGCCTTGTGGTCTCATGTTTCTTTTAATATTCTTTAGTAATTTGGTTGCCGCATAATATTGCGGATAACGAGGTACAATTTTTTCCTCTTTGGTGCTTGTATCAGGAAAATAAATGAAATGACGTACTACTTCAAGAAATCGTTTTTGATTAAACAGGCCCTTTACCATTGTATAAAGTGAATCAATTCCATCTTTTTCAAAAAGTTCATTACCTTCAATCTTTCTCCATGCATAAAAGAAGTCATATGGAGCAAATAACGAACCAACCTTATTATTTACTCCGTCACTAATTACACAGAATGCATTATACTTAAAAAGCTCAGGAATGTCTCTACGGTAACGAACTGTCAACTGTGTATATGCGTCTTTTATTGTAGTGTTTTCTTTTACTGCACTCTTGAACTCTATTACTACTAAAGGTAGGCCATTCACATAAACAATCGCATCAGGAATACGCTTTTCATAACCTTGAATTTCTAGTTGGTTTACAATTCTAAATAGATTATTGTCAATATTATCAAGATCGAAGTCTATTAATTGAATAAATAGATCCTTTTTGCTACGGTCCTCACGCTTTAAAACAAAGCCATCAGAGACCATTTTGATAATGGCTTTATTACTTTCATACAAATTAGATGCAGGTAACACTTCCATTTCTCGAATGATACTATCAATCTCATTAAGTGTTATATCATCATTAGAGTACCGATTAAGCAAGAATGCTTTTAAATCATCACGTAGAACTACATCATTTATTCCTTTATGGATTTGGGACCCATTCTGGTATTGATAATTTTCAGCTTCAAAAAGCTCTATTACAGCTTGCTCTAAAGTTTCTTCTGTGAATTTCATTTCATAGTTCCCCTCCTCGTATATTAGTAGTAAGAGCTCTTTCCGATAGAATTTCCAGTTGATCCGGACAGCTGGAGGCCGTCTATTGGACTCCTATAGGAAATGGATGCCTTACG
>NZ_JBHTLT010000044.1:0-64628 GCF_042679045.1 Sporosarcina contaminans
CCAATATACAAAATTTAGAGAATCTCAGCATCCAGTTTTACAAAATTTTACCAGGTTGCCTTGGAATTAATGTTCAGTAAATTTACTTTCGTAATTTGGGATAATGGTGGGGTTAAAGAAATTGGTTAATCGGAAAATAGTATCAAATTAAAGGTGTTCAAGTAGAATAATGTTTATCGTAAGGCTTAAGAAATATTAAATAATATAGCCAATAGTAAGTGAATTAATTGATAAAAAAATAAGTACTTGAAAATAGCTATAACCAGGTTTTTATTATATTTTAATCGAACTTTTCAAAATTAATACCACGATAAATCAACGTTATATGTCCTCTTTTTATCTCCAGTTCCAAGTATGGGAAATATTATCCATGGTTTTAACATGCATATGCAATGACTTTTGAAAATCAATTGAGGCTCAAACACTTTATTTAAGATTTTTATTTGGTTATATTTTTATGGGGTAATCGGAAAATAGTGTAGAAAGAGGGTTAAAAATAACCCTCCTCCATTGCTTTAGTCAGTGGTGAAAAGTCAGCACCATAGATTTCTTCATAAACCCATTCATAGCCTATTTGACCCCAATTCGGGAATTGATCAGGTAACAATTTTATGAAAGTAGCTTCAACTTCTTTGAATTTCTTTTTCTTTTGGGTATTCGGATTATAGTGTTGAAAAACCCTATTAAATAAATTAATGTTCATAGCACTGTAAATCGTATAATTGGATCTACGCCAATATTCTGGACACAAAATAGATGGTGGATTGGACAGAGCTCCATTTCATAAGAGTGGGTTGGTCTATGTCGCTTGACATGGAGCCTCTATGGGCATGGGTGTCTTGCGAAGGGCGAAAGGGTCAAACAATCCTTTCGCAGGCGGACGAGCCTAACATGCCCCCCCTCCATGTAAAGCGCCGTGCTCAGACATGATGCAGTGACTTAGCCGCCACCCGGATTTCATCTTCAACCTGTTGTGGGGTCTTATATTGAAGGCTGCCATGCATTCGCTTTCGATTATACCAGCCTTCAATGTATTGGAAGAGATGAATCTTTGCAGAGGCGTAATCCAGATAAGTTACGTGATGTATTTCTTCCTTCTTCAAAATAGCATGGAAGGATTCAATACAGGCGTTATCGTACGGGCAGCCCTTTCGACTGAATGATTGTCTGATCTTTTTTGACTCAGCCTCTTCCATGAAAGCCTCACTCGTATATTGGGAACCCAAGTCACTGTGCAGAATTAACTCCTCTGGTGGTAGCTGCGTGGCATAGGCGTTATCCAATGCTTTAATCACCAGGTCTGTTGTCATTGTACAAGAAAAGGAATAGCCTACGATTTTCTTTGAATGCAGGTCCATCACAGAAGCAAGGTAGCACCAGCCATCCTTTAATGTATGGATATACGTAATATCGGCCACCCATTTTTCATTGATGGTGGTCGTAGAAAAGTCCCTGGCCAGGATATTCTCGCGTTCGATAACTGTTTCTTTGCTTGGTGTTGGCCGAT
This sequence comes from Sporosarcina contaminans, assembly GCF_042679045.1. Classification (NCBI taxonomy): domain Bacteria; kingdom Bacillati; phylum Bacillota; class Bacilli; order Caryophanales; family Caryophanaceae; genus Sporosarcina; species Sporosarcina contaminans. The sequence goes on from NZ_JBHTLT010000044.1 coordinate 1,508, forward strand.
ATTTTTTAATGACGATGGAACGGATGCCCTCTTTTTTCATCAGTCTCTGTACACGTTTCAGACTTACTCTATATCCTTCCGCACAGAGATATTGGTGAATTTTTGGGGCTCCATAACGCCCTTTGCTTTCTTCGTGGATCTCTTTGATCCTTTTTGGCAGCTCCTTGTTTTCCCGCTCACGCTTGGATTCGGTTTCTTGGAGTGTTAGGTAGTAGGAGCTTCGCGGCAATTCCAAGACTTCGCACATAGTTTGGATGGGATGTTGGTCTTTATGTTGATCAATCACGGAAGCTACTGCAGATTGGCTTACCTTTTCGCGAATATGGCCATAGCCTTTTTTAAGATTTCATTTTCTTCCTGCAGCCGGCGAAGCTCCTTTTGAATCTTGGTATAGTCATCCGCCGTTGCCACGGTTCCATCTTCAAATTTGACGGGAGAAAACTTTTTGACCCAATTATAAATGGAGACATCAGATACGCCATATTCGCTGGTTAATTGCTTGACTGGAGTGCCAGATTGATATAATTCCACAACCATCCTTTTGAAATCTTCATTAAATTTATTTTGGTTTTTATTATGGCCTTTCATTGGACACACCTCTTCTTAATCTTATTCCTCAAAAATTATGAAACTAACTAGGATGTGTCCATGAAAATATACTAGCACCACATGTTTGGGGTGGGAAAAAGAAAAAAGACCATTATCTTGAACAAAACGTTTGAATCATTTCCAGAAATATTTCATTTCCCTAAACCCTACATCCCAAAGCTTTTCATTCCCCTTAACGATTATCGTAATCTTACTTGCACGTTCAAGTGGAATTTCAAACATTTGTGGAAACAATTCCGGATAATTCAGTTGCTCCGTTCCAGAGCCGGATAATACCTCACGACCATCGACTAAAACTCGTATACTTCCATCACTATCCATTAAGTCCGGTATTCCATAATAAAATGAAAAAATAATCTCCTTCTTGGACGTATAAGTGTAGGTTTCACTTCCTTTGCCTTTGGCGCCAAATATATTATATCCAGGTTCGACGTTTTGACCGCTAACTTTAAAGCTGTACGGTTTTGTTCCCGCTGTTGTATGCCCGGAACTATTTTTCAGTTCATTTAAAGCTATAAAGGGACCCTCTGCTTTGGTGAACGTTTTCTCCACAATTCCGCAAATTGCTAATACCCCGATTAGAATAACAATACACGTGATACCGGTAATAGCCATATTTAGCCAAAAGTTTTTTGTTCGATACCCTAGTTTGTACGCTCCGAATCCGATGCTTGCGCCTAGAGAGTTTTGAATGGCATCGTTAATATCAAAGCTTCCGAGCAAAGTTAGTGCCTGTATGGTTTCGATCACGAGAATAGACAGGAAGAACAATGAAAAGAAACGAATAAACTTCACACGGAATAACAATGGAATCAATATGCCGAATGGAATAAAGGCTGCCACATTTCCTAGATCTACGAAATCCATCAGAGTAGGATGCAGAAAATCAGAAATCTTTGGCAAATGGTAGAACTCAATCGGAAAAAAAATAAAGGTGACCCCAGTCGTGCTTGCAGATGCACCTATTCTGCCGAAAGCGAAAAAAATAAAATATAGTATCAAAATAGTATAAAGAATAGTTACGGTAAAAATAACTGTACGTTTTTGTGGCAATGTTATTTTGCCCTTGGCAGTCATATAAAAACACCTCCTGAAACAGTGTATCAAAAGTCATGTTTAAAATACATGATTTACTATAACCGTTACAGATATCAATGGAACCTGATGACCCCTATTCAATACAGAGATCACCTTCTTAAGTCTGCCTAGCTTTTTTATGATTGTCCTTTACAAAGGGTACAGTCTAAAGAAGGAATGGCTCCTTTTTTGTGGAAATAATCGCACCTCTGGTTGTCTATCCGCTTCGTGGACAGGATTATCCTCCACACCGACTAAATTTTTTTACGGTCAATTCCACAAATTTATTGACAGACCTGTTTTAGGACCATTTTGCACAGTGGCAAATCGTGCAGGAGTGACCCTGCCACCTTTTCTAAAGAGTTGATTCATAAATGGTAATGAGGAGTATTTCATAGTACTGGAATCACTTTCTTCAAGTAGCTTGGCCTTATAAAAGTGTCTTTTACAAAGGGTACATTATAAATTTAAAGTCCTCTTTATAAATATATTTAGAATTTGAATCAAACGTTGTTCTTATGCCATTCTTCTCGATTTAATTCTCCGTTTATTGCGGCTGCGGATACAGCTCCTGAAGCAGCTGCAACAATAGATTGGTGCAAGTGTGTAGTTGCATCCCCAGCTGCATAAACACCAGGTACACTTGTTTTTCCAAACTCATCGACTTCAATTATTCCAGTATCCAACATCCGGCAACCAAGTGCGACAGGTAATTCCGATCCAAGTACCAATTCTGCCTTGAAGAAAATTCCTGTGCATGGAATTTCTGTTCCATCCTCAAGCTTAACATGCCTTACCATGCCTTGATTTGATTGGATGGAATGAATTGGTGAATGAAATAACGGGATATTATGCGCACGCAATTCTTCACGTTCTGCTTCACTTAATTCATTGGGACCATTTGTACAAACTACAAACTGCTTTGTCCACCCGTAAATCAATGGGACAAAATGCATTAGCGCTGCTCCTCTGTTTATGACAACTAATTGCTGATCTCTTAGTTCCCAGCCATCACAATACGGGCATACAAATGCGCTCTTACCATAGACCTCCGCCAACCCTGGTATGCCAAGATCGCGATCCTTCATTCCGATAGCAAACAACAGTTTTCTAGTGGCTATCTTCAACCCTGAAGCAGTTTCCAACAAAAATTGACCATCTTCACCTTCTATCAACTCGATAGTATCTTCCAAATGTGAAACTGACGGATAAGTGTGAAGCTGCGATTTAGCAATATTTCTAAATTCATGTGGGCTAATGCCATCACGTGTTAAAAAGGCATGAGCCTCTCTAGTCACTGCATTACGCGGTTGCCCCTCATCGATAATCAACGTCTTCTTCCTAGCACGTCCTAGTATAAGTCCAGCGCTTAAACCAGCAGGACCTCCTCCAATAATAACAACATCAACTTCCTTCATGATTAACTCCCTTCCTCTTATTAGTTTAACTTTCCAAATATGTATACGCCCAATAATTACTCTGTACATCTCATATGTAGTTAAGACCTAACCAGTACTACTGAAATACTGTATTCTCACTCTGCTACGATGTTACATGTTGGCATCACCTCCTTACATAAGAACTTATCCACTAGCTCATTCGACTTTTAAATAATTTGCACATCTTTGAAACATCATCGATAGGCGCTGATTTTACTCTGTATATAGATTTTTCAGTCATAAATCCCTAGTAAAATTCGATGACAGTCAGCGAAATGAATATGCAGACTACGTACAGAAACTCTTCCTTAACTTTCGATCTCTTTCCTATAATCTTCCGGGGACATCGTTTCACAATACCGGATTAAAAATCGCTGTATCTTGAATCAACTTATACGGTCCTTTTATACATGTTCATTTTTGGATTCTCCTAATTTTTTATTATAATTTCATTAAAGACTATAGAGACACTTATTATCTATAATTGGTTGAAAGAATATGTGCTAGAAAACGATGTTCATTTCCCGCACAAGATCGGACATTTTTTTATTTCTCAAATGCTCTTCCATTTTTTCCTCTGCTTCCAATACTACTCTTTGAATCGGACAATCTGGTCCGTGATCGAAACTACAATCAAACAAAGAGGCAGATCCCTCAATCGCATGAATAATGTCAAGAAACGAAATATCCTCCCAATTTCGTTTCAGTCTGTATCCACCATTCACTCCTGTTATGGATTCAATCATACCAGCCTTTACTAGCTTGGTCAGTATCTTGGACAGATAAGTTGGTGACACCTTTTGCTTCTCAGCAAGCAGCTGAACGCCCACAGGTTTATCCGGAGTCGCTGCAGTAAGAAAAAGCATCGTATGTAGAGCATAATCTGTAGCCTTTGAAAACTTCATTCATCATCACCCTAATTAAGGATTTTATTTATCTATAATAACTTGAATGTTGTTAAACTCCAAGTATAATGCATGGGCTATTATATTATAGCAGCTAGTCGAACTTCTTGAAAATGCTCTAATCGTGACTATAAAACCCCATTTCTCTCGTTATGAATGGTAATGCTTCTCTTATATATTATTATGTAGACACATTACTACGATATTGTCAATCTATGCCCCCAACTTAATATAACAGCTTATAACCTATCCTTCTTTCTAATAATAGCTTGTAGAAAAATTCTTTTAGTTCTTTTTTATAATTATTTATATATTTGGTTTGAAGGCTTCAATGATTTTCATACATTGTGAATTAAGTAGAGTTTTGGAATTTATTATTTGAAATAACAATTCTACGGTGTAAACTCGATTTGTCTTTTCTGCTTATTTCATTCTAGCCTTGACTTTTATTAAATAGTCTATCAAATTTCGGGTATTCGGATTATAGTGTTGAAAAACCCTATTAAATAAATTAATGTTCATAGCACTGTAAATCGGATAATAGTGTGTAAAATCATAAATTGTATGTAATATCTTTTTCTGTATCCATCAAACTGATTAACCTTTAATGTAGTTTTCGTTTTGAACCTTTTAACTATCGAATCATAATTGTATTAATAATATTTACAAATTTAAAGAACCACGTCCAAGTTTTCACTTGGGCGTTTTTACGCTGGGCGAGAAATTCAGTTTTCCTTTCTACAACTCCGTTAAGTTCATTCCAATTCGACTTTTATAAAAAGAATACTTGATGGTTGACTCTCCTCTAAGAGGATAGTTTATAGTTCCTTTTGTAATAAATGAAGGAGGGAACAATATGTATGACCATTTTGAAATAGTTTTAAACGCTGTTAGCAAAACATTTGGCAAAAAGGCAGCCTTAAATAATGTGTCTCTTAAAGTGAAAAAAGGTTCTATCTTCGGACTAATTGGTCCAAATGGTGCAGGAAAATCTACTTTGACGAGTATATTAGCTACTTTATCCTTGCCAAATGAGGGTACTGTCAAAATTTCGGATTTAGACGTTGTTTCAAAGGTGAATGAGGTTCGAAAAAAAGTTGGAGTCACATTCCAACAAACAACTGTATTTTCGACTGGAACAGCTTGGGAAAACATATTGATTGCAGGAAAAATGTATGGCATCAGAACTTCAAAAATAATGGAACGAGGAGAACACCTGTTAAAGGAATTTGATTTGTTCCAAGTATCCAACGATTTGGTTGGTACTTACTCAGGTGGAATGAAAAGAAAATTGGATATTGCAATAAGTTTGCTTCATAAACCTGAAGTTCTTTTACTGGATGAACCTACAGCTGGATTAGACCCAGAGTCAAGAATTACCTTTTGGAAAATAATTACAAAAATTTCTCAAGATGAAGGAACGACAATTTTTGTAACAACACACTATTTAGAGGAAATTCATCACCTAGCAACTGAAATTGCATTGATCAACAATGGAAAGATACTTGATATTGGGACGCCAAAAGAATTGATCAATAAACTTGCGGCTGATCAAATTGAAATCCACTATCACAAATTAGATTTGGCCAGCATTTATAAAATCGAAGAATATATTTCTGACCTAAAAGAGGTCGTTAGCCACGAAATAAAACCAACAGCATTAACAATTATAACGAGTCATGGACAACAAATATTATCTGAATTATTGAGATACTTAATTCAAAGTAATGTCGAAATTGAATTTAGTGAACTGAAACAGGCAACGTTAAATGACGTTTATTTAATAAACTTTAATGAGAAAGGAGCAGAACAATGAATAACATAACATTCGTTTTGTTATTATCAAAAAAGAGGCTAACACCGCTAATTAAAAATCCAATAGCAATTATCATTTCAATGTTCCAACCATTGATTTTCCTAGTGCTGTTTGGAACGATATTTTCAAGCATATCTTCCGTTAGTGGATTTGAAGAATCCAATTATGTATCGTATATTTTACCGGGAATTCTGATCATGAATGCTTTATTTGGCGGAATATATTTAGGAATGAGTACTTTAGATGATATGAGAGAAGGAATATTTAACCGATATTTAATCGCCCCGAAGAATAACTTAATTTTCATCATTGGTGATTTAGTCTACATTTTCACTTTTCAATTGATCCAATCCACTTTGCTAGTGATTATTGGCTATTTTATGGGATTCAGACTTCCAATGGGAATCGTTTCACCAATTCTTTTTCTTGCTACACCAGCATTATTTTCGTGTCTAATCGGATCTATTTCAATTGGAATTGCCGTTCTAACCAAAAAGCACTCAACGATGATCACTGTCATGCAGTTTTTCTCTTTCCCATTGATTTTTTTGTCTTCTGCCTTTATGCCAAGCAATTTATTACCAAAGTATATAAGTATCCTCTCAAAAGTAAATCCAGTTGACTGGGTAGTTAGAGCATCACAATCTACTTTCAACCATTCTCCCGCAATTAACTACTATTTACTGATTGTTTCATGTCTTGTTATGGCTGTTTTCTTTTGTAAATTCACGTATGATGTTCAAAGAAAATAGTGAAATAAATGTGTTGACTCTTACCTTAGAGGATACTTTAGTATAAAGAGCATTGAAAGGAGGAGAAGAAATGTATACCGTTCATGAAGTTGCAAAACTAGCTCATACCACAGTAAAGACATTACACCATTACCACAAAATAGGTCTTTTGATTCCGGAGCAGACGACAGAAGCCGGATATCGCCTATATGGAAAAAAAGATTTAGAACGATTACAGCAAATACTTTTTTATAAAGAGTTGGATTTTCCTCTCAAGGAAATAAAACAATTATTAGATGGTGAAATCAACAGGGAAAATACGTTGATTCAACAAAAATATTTACTAGAACAAAAAATTGATCGATTTAAAGGACTAATCAGGACGATCAATTCCTCTATTAAAAATACCAAAGAAGGAGTCGATATAGATATGGAAACCATGTTTAAAGGTTTTGAAACTGAAGACGAATGGCAAGAAGCCTTAAAAGACCAAAACGAACATTTGAAAGAAGAATATGATTTTGACTTAAATCAGACAATTGATGTAGAATCGATGAACGACTCTGCCATGGAAGCACAGTCATTTAATGAAGATATGATTCATTTCTTACAAGAAGGTTTCTCTCCAAATGATTCAAAAGTTTTGGATCGTGTAAAAGAACATTTATCCTTTTTAGAAAAAAAAGGTCATCCATCAACGCCGCAAGACTTTCTAAATCAGACTGAGTTTTTCATCGTTGACGACTTTCATAGAAATATGCTTGAGCAATGGCAAGTGGGTTACACTTACTTTCTAAATAAAGTAGCAGCTAGTTATATGGCAAATATTAAATAGAACCAATACCAAATAATATAAATAATAATGGTATCCTTTTTTAAAATGTTTGATTCCCTTCCACCTAGTTGACCAAAGATATGAAATCAAAGGGCTGTTTCGGCAGCTCTTTTTGAATTTCTTTCTATTCATATTGGTAAAAATGAAGTGTCCTGAAAGGAAAGTAAAATGTTAACAAATATAATTAATCTACCAAACTTAAAGATTCTCGATATGAAGGAGAGTGAATATGATTATAGATTCCTAGTAGAGTCTACTACTCCATCTCCATCACATTGTCCTAAATGTGGGGCAATTCCTAACCTGTACAAACATGGTAAAAAGGAACAACTATTCTTTGATCTACCGATGCACACTAAACGTGTAGGGTTAATTATCAAACGGCAGCGTTATAAGTGCCGTGAATGCAATGAAACATTTTTTGAAGATTTACCAGATATGGATGTCAAACGTTCTGTTACTAATAGACTTTTAATTTGGATTCAAGAAACCAGTCTTGAAAAGACATTTACCAGTGTTGCAGACGAAATAGGCGTTGATGAAAAAACTGTACGAAATATCTTTAATGATTATGTAGCTGAGCTTGAAGCTCAAACAGATTTTAGAACTCCTAAATGGCTTGGTATAGATGAAGTCCATTTACTCAAAAACTATCGTTGTGTCATCACAGACGTTGAAAACAAGTCTGTAATTGACATTTTACGAAAACGTAATAAAGATACGGTTATCAGTCACCTTTCAAATCTCCAAGATATTGATAAAATTGAACTCGTAGCAATGGATATGTGGAATCCATATAAAAGTGCTGTTAATACGGTGATACCACATGCAAAAATCGTAATTGATAAGTTCCATGTTGTTAAATTAGCCAATGAAGCGTTAGAAAAAATACGAAAAGCTAACCGTCAAAATGTGTCAGCCAAAGAACGCAGACAACTTATGAGAGATCGTTATGTTCTTCTTACAAGACGAGATGATTTAAATGATTTCGATGATCAAATATAGTTGCAAGTATGGACTGATAAGTTCCCTTTACTTGGTCAAGCATACGAACTTAAAGAGCAGTTCTTTGACATTTATGAAGCTAAATCAATTAAGGAAGGCTACAAACTGTACCAAAACTGGCTTTCAAATGTTCCTAAAGAGTTAATGACTTATTTTGAAGACCTGATTAAGTCTATGAATAATTGGGAAGAAGAGATATTCAACTATTTCAATTCTCCCATTACAAACGCCTATACGGAGTCCTTGAATCGTTTGATTAAGACAATGAACCATATTGGCCGTGGTTATTCTTTTGAAGCTCTTAGAGCAAAAATATTGTTTACACAAGGTTATCGTAAAGTAAAAAAGAAAAAGAAATTCAAAGAAGTTGAAGCTACTTTCGGAAAATTGTTACCTGATCAATTCCCAAATTGGGGTCAAATAGGCTATGAATGGGTCTATGAAGAAATCTATGGTGCTGACTTTTCCACACTAACTAAAGCAATGGAGGGGGCTGTCCAGAAAGTCAGTGAAAACTGATTTTCTGTGATAGTCCCTTTCTGGTTGGAGAATAAATGGGGAACCCCTGACAACCGTCGCTTTCCGTTCCAGGCGCACGCTTTCCGGGGGGCGGGCGGTGAGCCTCCTCGTTCGNAAGGACGTGCAGCAATCTGTCGTTCAAACCAATTTTGTAATGAGCTATAATGGTATCCCCACACAAAAGCATACGTTAGCGAATGCCATTACACGTTTTTCAAAAAAAGCTGGGGTTCATCGAATTAGATTACATGCTTTAAGACATTCTCACGCTTCTTTGCTTATTAGTATGGGCGAAAACCCATTAATCATTAAAGACCGCCTAGGGCATGAAGATATTGAAACGACACTTGGCACCTACGGACATTTGTATCCAAACAGTAACTTTGAAGTAGCCTATAAATTAGAAGGTATTATGTCTTACCAAACAGCAACAGAAAATGAAGATACTTCACCCAAGAATCAATTCACTGCTCGTTACCTACGTAAAGGTTTAAAAACAAATAATGCAATAACAATGCAATGAAAATAGAGTAAAGAGCCGAAACCCTTGTAAACAAAGGGGTTTCAGCTCTCCTTCTACTACTCCCACTCTATAAATGAATAAAGACCCGCAATTTTACAAGGGCTTCCCATAAAGTCTATTATGCCTGACCTTTTGGAAAGCCCCCGGAAAATCAGTATTCGGTTAAGAGTAGAGAAAGCGCTATTCTTTCAGCTTTTTTCTCACCAACGCAAACGGTCAACCGCTTGACCGGGAACAATCCGTCCCGGAGCACCGGATCTAATAAATCCTGCATTGGCTTCATCGGTGTCGATATGCATTTCAAGGCGAAAGCGATCGGACACACGAATGAGCACTTGGTGGATTGTAAGTGGCCGTTCACCGCGAATTTCGACGGACACGAAATCTCCGTTCGTTACGCCGAAGTTTTGCGCATCGCGAGGAGACATATGAATATGTGCTTGGGCAATCTGTAAGCCTTCGGTGAGAGAGACGCTTCCAGCTGGACCGATGAGGGTAAATGGAGCGGATCCTGCAATATCACCGGATTGACGTATTGGCGGTCGAATGCCGATTTTTATGGCATCGGTCCGGCTAATTTCAGCTTGTGTCGACCTGCGGGAAGGGCCGTAGACACGTACGTGTTGAAGACTCCCTTTCGGCCCCGCAATGATGATTGTTTCATTTGACGCAAACTGACCCGGTTGGGACAAATCCATTTGTTTCGTCAGCTCATATTCTTTGCCGAATAGTGCTTCAATATGCTGAGGGGACAGGTGAACGTGGCGAGCTGAAACTGAAACAGGAATCATGCTATGCTGCGACGCAGGGACTGTAGTCTCTTTGAGTTCCATCAACACGTCAGCGACGATTTGTTCAATCTGTTGCCTCTCCATATCGTTCACGCCTTTCTAAAGGATCCTGCTTAGTTTTGTCCTTTTGGCAAAATCATTTCTAATTCATTATGCGGTCTTGGAATGACGTGTACAGATAGTAACTCTCCTACACGTTGTGCTGCTGCGGCTCCGGAGTCCGTTGCTGCTTTTACAGCCCCTACATCACCTCGGACAAGGACCGTAACAATCCCGCCACCTACGTGCACTTTTCCAATTAGGTTAACATTTGCTGCTTTGGCCATTGCATCGGCTGCTTCAATTGAGCCGATGAGCCCTTTTGTTTCAATCATTCCTAACGCTGTACCTTCATGATTCATTGTCGCTTCCTCCAAACAATTCAATATTTTTCTAATATCGTTTTAAACAGCTATGCTTCCGCCGTGATCAAACAAATCAATGTCATTTGTTGTCGCTTTTCCGGGCAAAAGCAACCCCAGTACACTCGGCCAAAAGCATTTGTTCAATCAACTCGGATAAATGTGCTCCTGCTTCAACTGACGTTAGGCCGTCTCGATGTATATTCGAAATAACCGTCCGATCTGCCTCGACCGTTTGTTCATTCGGTCGGTAGATCATGTATGCACTTAAGCTTTCATCGGTATTTAATCCAGGACGTTCGCCGATCAATGAAATGACAAGCTTGCAATCGACAATAGATGCTACTTCGTCCTGAACCCATACACGCCCCCGCTTAATAAAAAACGGCTTGGCAACGCTAATGTTTTTTAGTTGCAACCCTTGCATTAAAGCAGGGAGCAAGTCTCTTATATTAGCTTCTACTGCCGAGGAGCTTAAGCCATCACATACAATTATTTGGACATCTTTTCCTTTGTCGGCATTTGCCTTCAGCCATGATACGGATTCCTCCGACAGCTTACGGCCAGCATCCAAGTCCATTAAGTAGGTCTTCATGTCCTGAGCTTGTGTGTTCAGTTTATGCAAACCCATTTCTTGAAGAAAATCATCACTTACGTCTTTTAGAACCGCATCTTGTGCAGCGGCATGGTCAATTAAAAATTGCAAATAGCTTGTTGTCTTCTTACGGGTTCCCGATCGGCCGATTCCGATTCGGGCAGGTGAAATACTTTGGGCTCTTTTAATAGAAGCAGCGTTTTTTGGTTCTTCTACTCCCATTATCCGTTCTTCTGGAAAGTTAATCGTACCTTCCGACTCTTGCGTTTGTACAACATTGTTTTTTGGTAATTCCTTTTCCTTCGACAGTTCTTCCACTACTTTTCGAACAATTTCTTGAATATCCATTGTACCCCAACCCCTTTAGCCAAAGATCGATAAATCTCCTGCATGTTTTGTCAGTTTGCCGTTTTCCATTAGGCCCATATTTTCCATCCATTTTTCAAATTCACGAAGCGGGCGCAATCCAAGAAGCTCACGCAAACTCGCATCATCATGATAGCTTGTATCTTGATAGTTCAGCATGACGTCATCTCCACCTGGCACACCCATGTAGAAATTAGCTCCTGCTAATGCGGTTAGCATGCCGGCCACTTCTTGGTCATTTTGATTGGCATCCATATGGTTCGTATACGTTGGCGCGATGCCCATTGGCAAGCCGTGCAATTTACCCATAAATAAATCTTCAAGATCCGCTCGAATTAACTGGCGTCCATCATAAAGAGTTTCTGGTCCAATAAATCCGGAAACGTTATTTACCATGAAAGGCTTCCAGTGGCGTGCATAGCCATACGTTCTTGCTTCAAGCGTCTGCATATCAACACCGTGATCCGCATTTAGCGATACTTCTGAGCCTTGTCCAGTTTCAAAATACATAAAGTTCGGTCCAGCAGATGTACCATAGCGAGCCATCATCTCATAGCCTTCATCAATAATGCTCTTCGAAATACCGAATGCTTCGTTACCCTTTTGTGTACCGGCTAAACTCTGGAACATAAGTGCAACAGGTGCACCTTGTCTTAAAGCTTCCATTTGTGTCGTTATATGGGCTAACACACAGTTTTGCGTCGGTATTTTCCATTGTTCCATAAATTCATGCGACAAGGTTAGGAGTCTTTTGACCGACTCGACCGTGTCCACATTCGGATTAATGCCGATCACCGCATCACCCGCTCCATAAGACAAACCTTCTTTCAAGGAATACAAGATTCCTTCCGGCACATCATTTGGATGATTGGGCTGACAGCGGAATGCTAAGCGGCCCGGCTCCCCGATTGTAGTGTTACAATGAGCTTGAGGTCTTATTTTCTGTGATGCCAATACAAGGTCAATACTCGACATGAGCTTGGCGACAGCCGAAATCATTTCACTTGTCAATCCTCTTGAAAGTTTCACAAGTTGATCTGTGCCTGTTTCATAGGAAAGGATCGTATTTCTTAATTCTCCAACTGTCCAATTCTGGATCTCTTTGTAAATCGTCTCACTAATATCATCGTAAATTAGACGTGTCACTTCGTCTGTTTCGTACGGAATGACCGGGTTTTCATAAATATCTTTCAGCTGCATTTCGCTGAGCACTACTTTAGCTGCCATGCGCTCTAACGATGATCCTGCTGCTACCCGCGCCATGACATCACCCGATTTCGGTTCGCTTGCTTTTGCCAATACGTCTTTTACAGACGTAAACGAATAGTGTGTACCTTTGATTACACAAGACAATTTCACTGTTCAACACCCCTTATGTATAATAACGCTACCTATTTACGCCTTGGCGTTAGTGCCACCTTCAGAGGTGGGAGTTTTAAGATGTAAAAAGATAACGAAAAAAAGCGCTTTCACGTAAACCTAAAAAAATAGTTCTTTAGGACGTGAAAGGCGCCTTTGCCTCAATTATCATTTTGTTTTTAATCCTCTTCATCTTACATTACTATTGTTTAATTTGCAAATAGTGTTTTTTTCAAATAAAGCATGTAAATCAAATCATTACTATTTTTGTGAAGTCTGGAGAAGCAAGTCTGCTAATGCAATTTATACGAACTACTTAAAAGAAAAGGTTTACCGGAAATCCTCATATTGTAACTGTTTTTATAGAAGATTGACAAGTTACGGTTCAAATTTTATTTTTAAAAAATAAAGGATTGAAAGAGTTAACCTCCATTTTTTACAATTTGGGAATATCTTACATGATTGTCGCTGTGAATACCTGTCTTTTCATGAAAGAAAAAGAGCAGTTAATTGTAGACAAACACTAAAAATAGCGCTTGCCTACAAGCCTATTAACAACCTTATCCTTAATCGGTAAAAAGATATCGTCAAACCATTATACTTGGCTCCCGATTAACGGGAAAGTTATGGAAACTTTTGTTCCTTCTTCAGAGTGCAGGAATGCAAATACGCCTTGCAGCTTTTCTTCGACTAACATTTCAACCAATTGCAATCCTAAAGAGGATGGTTCACTATGTGAAAAAGAATCACCGATTCCACAGCCATTATCCATTACGATAATCGTAACCATCTGTTTGCGAAGGGTTACTGTAATATCAATTTGTCCCTCTTCGCGTGAAAGAAAGGCATGTTTTATACTATTTTGTATTAATTCATTTACGATGAGCGCAACGGCTGTCGCTTTATCCGATGGACAGAATACTGATTCCCCCTCGACTGATACGATTACTTTTTGATCGGGAGTGGTGGAAGAAGTGACGAGCAACGATGCAACTTGCTTAATTAACGTTTTGACATCGGCTTCATCAATTCCGCTTTGCGCCAAGTAGTCATGAACTAAGGCCATACTTGAAATGCGGGAAATGCTGTCTTGAAATACATTCGCTACTTCTTCCGAGGTCGTTCGCCGCTTTTGTAAGCGGAGTAAACTTGAAATAACTTGTAAATTATTTTTAACCCGGTGATGCATTTCCTGAACGATAATGGATTTAATGACATCTTGCTTTTCAATAGCTTCGGTTGTTTTCATCAGCTTTCCGAGATTTTTTTCTTGCTGCACTTCCCGTGAGATGTCTTTTTCTTTAATTAAAACTGCGATCGTCTCACCGGCTGAGTCCTTGATTGGGACAATGTCTTGCTGCATCACGCCGGATTCCTCTGTGATTCCTCTTGAACCGGATATTGGCTTTCCGGTCTTTAAACTAAAGAATACACCTGGTTCCATGTCTTCATACGCTATTTGCCCTAATAAGCTTTTTTGATACAAAGATGGAGTAGTGGCAGGCTTCGCTTCCGCGACTATTAAAGCCGCATTTTTCTCTTCCAAAAGACAATCGATAAATAATTCTGCCTGTGAAATATCAGCAATGAGTTGAAGGTTTTGTGCCACACTTAAAATGATTTTACGCTGTTCATTTGATAAACCTGATAATCGGCATAAGTCCAAAACACCATTCATGAAAAAATTGTCCTCTCTTTCTATCTTTCAGAGACACGATTCCGTAAGTAAACTGTCCAATCGTTCGAGATGCTATTCTGTGTTTTCGCGAATACAAAGAAACTGTAGGGGGAGTTGACAATCAATAAAAATGGATACTTTTTTCCGGGTAACCTAACGCTTTTGCGGTTTGGGAAAATTCATTTATCATTTCCTCTGTTCCGCAAAAATAAACATGTGAGTCAATGGGAAGGTTTGTTAGCAAGTCCTTGTCCATTCTGTTTCCCTCTTCAGAAAAGTAGAAGTGCACTTGGTCCGGGTAATTGGATTTCAGGAATTGATAGAAAGCACAGCTATTTTCGGATTTGGCCGCATAGTGCAATTCAAACGTTTCTTTATTGTGTTCAATTTCTTCGATCATCGATAGAAAGGGAGTAATCCCAATACCCGTTGCAAAAAACACATGATGCTTCGCTTGGAAGCTAAGGAGAAAATAATTACTTGGATAACTAATTTGTAGGCAGTCACCGATTTTTACATGATGATGCCAATAAAAAGAACCTCCTTTTGACGCCTCGTTAAGCTGAATAGCAATTTGATAGTATCCTGTTTTCTTGGAGTTGTTAATGAGTGAATACGTGCGTACCATTGTTTCTCCATTCGGAAGATCGATATATGTAGTGATGTATGAACCTCCACTAAAGATAGGCAACTCATAGCCATCATTAGAGGATAGCTTAAAAGACTTGACGAAGGGTGTTTCTTCTTTAATATCTTCTACTATTACACTGATCTTATTCTGCGTCATATTAAATCGATTGCCAAAACGTACAAATGTCTATTTTATTTTTATAATACTGCACGTTTTGACAAGTCGGTTTCCCTCCTTATATTTTCATCTTCTTGAGAAGTTGTCGTTGTACTGACGATGTCGTTTCTCAGACGTTTTTGTTTTGTGCCGCTTTTATTTTAATTCGGACAGTCCTGCATCATTAATAGAATAAAGACTAAACGAACTCGTGTCCATACTTCTTTCCTAATCGCCTTATTGAAAGTGTAGAAGGTTTATTCGGTAGTATGTTGCTGTTTGCGACTCATTCAACGAGTACCGTGGGAATTTAGGCATGGCGAATTGTTGAATATAGAACTGAAAACATCTTTTTCGTTCATCAAGAAAAAAGATGTTTTTTAATACATCGGTCAATTTTGAAACTTTATGTACCTTTGCACTCGTCTTAGAGGTGAGAATGTTTTTTAGTGAGGGTTGGTGGGAGTGGAGATGCTTATTAAAAGTGCCGGTAATCATTCCGAAGAAGAGAGATGGCTATCCGAATTGATGGATGAACTTGGCGAACGCTTGACGAAGCTGTCTTTCAGTTATTTGAAAGATTGGGGGAAAGCGCAGGAAGTCGTACAAGATGTTTTTCTCACCTGTTATAAGAAACGTCATCAAGCGTTGGAGCTAAATTCCATTGAATCGTGGCTATACAGAGTCACTGTGAATCGGTGCAAAGACGTTTTAAGGACTTCATGGTTCAAGAAAGTGATCGTAAATAATGATGTATTTTATAATCAAAAATCTGGCCAACCATCGCCCGAAATGGCCTCTATTACAAAAAGCGAAAATGAAAAGTTGGCACAACTTGTTCTATCTTTGCCGATGAAATACAAAGAAGTCATTTTGCTCTTTTATTATGATGATCTGTCCATTGAGGAAATCAGTTATGTAGTAAAGTCCAATCCAAATACAGTCAAAACCCGTTTGAGGAGAGGACGGGAAGCATTAATGAAGAACATGGAAAGGAGTGATTTTCTTGAAAGATCCTATGAAGGATATTAAAAAGTCGTTAGATGCGACTGTATTTAAAAATCCACAGTTCACGGAGAAGAATAAGAATGCGGTCTTTCAAGAGATTCATAAGCCGAAAAAAGTTTATCTTCTACCTACATTGGTTGGTGGTTTGCTGATCACGGTAATGGCATCGGCGGGTATTTATTTTGCGTCGGAAAAATTAGGAAGCGAAAGCCCGATTGCAACTGAACCGAATGGTCCTATTACTACGGAAATTCCACCAAATCATGGCCAGGAGGGGATGCAAGCCAATCCCGTATATGCTGCGAAGAATGAAAATGAAGTATCTATGTTAGATGCTGAAACAGCGTATGAACTGTGTGTCGATGCGCTCACGGACTATTACAATGCAATTTGGAACGGCACGGATATTGACCTTGATCAGTTTATCGGAAACGAGAACCTTAAACAGTACATGCAAACGAAGGTCGAATCTGAATACAAGAAGTATGGCTCTTTGGACAGCAAGGTGGAGCGCCTTGAAATTGGCGATTGGGAAGTGAAGTTTTCGGACGATGAAAAGGGAGGTTATCTGTATTTGGAAGTCCCTGTCGCAATCCAAAAGCATTATGGAGGTGGATATGGAGAGGGGACTGAATTTTTACTTCGGAACATTGATGGTAAGTTGGCCATTGTCGATTGGTATACAGGTGGGAAAGATACGTATGATTACGTAGTACGTGGCGATCAACAAAAGATTGACGATCCGGATATTTGGAATGACAGTGAGTGGGTGAAAAAGTTTAAAAGCGTCACAGGTCTATTTGATTTCGAGCAGAAGGTTTATGACCGATTTATGCTCACCCATGATGTCAATGAGTTATCCGGTTTGGAGCCAATTAGCATTGCAAAATTATATGTATACGCCAGTTATCACCAAGACTTTGAAACGGTTTACGCACTTTACACGGATAGGGAGGATCGTATTTTATGGAGTAAGGAAGAGGATGAAACAATCCCTTTATCCGATCGCGGAACACCAGAACAGATACTGCAAACATTTAGGAACATCGAAAAAGGGGCTTTTGTCCAAACAGGTGAATACGAAGGATATATTGAATTTTACCCAAACGGTGACCGCGAAGAGAAATCCGGCTTCTCTCTGATTCAAAACGAAGAAGGAATCTGGCAAGTGGCATTTTTACCTGTTCAGTAGGGGATTCGGGTACCTGTACAGGAAATTATTCCGCCTGTTTACTACAATTGTATATACATCCAATCCGAAGATTGCGATAAGAACGATTGTACATTTCCTTGGAAATCAAAATAACTCATCCTAGAGCTAAGTTATCAAGACCAAAATTTAATAAAGGTAAATAAATTAAAGGGCATAACGTATTATATATGACTAATAAGTTCAGCTTGTTGACAAACGCTCGCATACTGCGTTGCTCGTCTCGCTCGTCCCCTCATGAACCTTAAGTTCGATTCGGGTCTTCGCTCAACTTCGCGCGGGCCTGCACGATGCAGGTCATGCAGTCGTTGCGACAGGACGTCGCGAATTTAGACTGCCTTCCACGTGACAAGCGTTTTCAAGCCAAGCTGGGCAAGCACCTATCTCATGACTACAAACCTTAAAAAGACTGTAGACAAAGTAAAAAGATACTTTGTCTACAGTCTGAATAAGTTATGTCCTTTCTTTTTCAACTAGAGCAAAGTACATTTATTCACAAACTTTGCCTTTTATTTGATTTACGCCTACTATCCACAATTCAACGGCTTGTTTCGGTTCGCCTACCATCAAACCATTCAGAAAAGACATTAATTGGCTTTCTAAAGGAGTGAGTTGTTTGCCTTCAATAATTTTTTCCTCAAAGGAAGGAGTAGTATCGTTCACTTTTGCATTTACTGTTCCATAATACAATCCACAAATTAGTATGTTAAATAAAACCAATAGAAGAGGTTTACCTTTATCCAATTTCATCACCCTAAATTATATTTAGGTTTAGTTTGTCCTCTTCAGTTACTATCATCCCTTCTTCATCTAACCTGCCTCGTTAGTTAAAGAAGATGGGGAGAAAAAAGGTTGTCTCCCTTATAACTTTTTATAAACATTTGCATAAGCTACTTTCAGTTGATTTCTAAATTGCTTGTTTTTCTCTTTCGGCTTTTGATTTTTTCTTTTTAGGGATGTAATAAGGGCATCCTTGTTGTTTTCATTCATTTCTCACTTTACTTGTTTCGTTGTATTCTCTATGAGAACCTCTTGTACCCTCATATTCCCCCCTAAAATCATAGTAATGCTCCATACATCCCTCGCTGTAGGCTACGTCAACTGTTAAAAACATACGTTCCCTTTTATGGTATGCATATTAAACTATATGTTCAATATCTAAACAACAAATCAAACATGTTAAAGAAAAAAGGATATATGCTCATCTATTGAACATAACATCCTCAAATTATTTTTAGTCTATTCAAAAGCTGCTCAAAGATGGGTTGTTTTCCTGCAAGTCGATCTTTTGTAGGGATCTTATTTTCCTTCCTTCACAGACACCAACTCCGTAAAAGTCTCGCCATTTTTACCAGTAATTTTTAATACTCCGATTCCCTTTGCGAAGTAAACTCTCGAGCCACTTGGATAACGAAGGATGACAACGTTTTTAAATGTACCCGCTTTCACGGATATCGTTTTCGTTGTGCTTTCAACCAAAACCTTTTGCTCCTCAAACATCATAGAAGAATCTACTGTGTAAGCTCCTTGTTTTAATGGCAAGGGAACGTTGACGAAGATGAAGTCGGAACTCGATACACCCATAAGCAGTCTTTTTCCGTCTTCGATGTAGGTAAAGTTCGATAAATCCGGATAAAGATGACTCTTTTTATTATATAAGTACGTGTATTCATCTTCTTTTTCCACATGAAATGTCTCTTTCTTCTTTTCTAAGAACGATGGTTCATACGTAAGGATCAGACCATCTTTAGGCGTTAGGCCACCAGTGATAGTCGTTAGTGCGGCTTGCGGGTTTTGTTTCGATAAAGCGGACGTGTACACGTATCCTTTGCTTTTTCCACTTTGTACATAGGACCATCCGTTTGATGAAGACAATACGGTTACTTTTGAGTGATTAGTAATTGTACCAATCCTTTTACCATTTTGTTTTGGTTCTACACGCAGAATAATATCATTTTTCGCATTGACATACATTTCGGTTTTCGCTGCTACGGTAGTGTGCAGAGGAAAAGCATATGAACAACCAAGTATGAGTACCATTATTGCTGCCATTATTTTTCTCATTGAAAACACTCCTTACGATAGTTACTACTAACGAGGTTATGAAGCGCATGACAAAAAAAGTACATCTTGCGGGCCGTGTAAAGGTGAGCCATGTTTTTTCTTGTAGAGATTAACATATTTAACTATTCCCTTTTTAACATTTCAAAACTTTTGTCAGAATTATCCGTATACAATTTATATATGGCTATTAACGCAATCTTGTCGTTTTTATAAAAGGAATCGGGGGGGATGGAGATGGGAATGGTAAAGAGGATGATTATAGGAGGATTCGTTGCGTTTGTGGTTTTACTTGCTGGATGTGAGGAGGAAGAGAAGGCGGTTGCTGATTTGGTGGAGACGGAAATAGTTGAAGAGGTCGAGGCTCATCAAGAAGATGAAACAGTAGTTGATGAGTACTGGTCGCAGCCAATTGATTCGGAGATCTGCAAAACGATATGGGAATGTCGTGATTTAGGGGATACATACGGAAGCGAGCATTTTACTGACTTTAGAAGAGGAATTGAAAGATCAAACGAGATGTGGTACCTGGATGTAGGCACGGAAGAAGATGAAAATTCTCTTGCCGAATTTGATTGGGAAGATGAAGATCTCATTATTGCTCGCTATGAAATTATAGAAGATGAACTTATTTTGACAAAAGGTGAAGAAATGAGCATCTTCAAAGGTATCCCTGATCTTGTGCATACCTTGTACGATCGAAATAAAGTAAATTTCCAAGTCCTTGATTTTCGAGAGGATGTGTACCCGCATGTTTTTGTAAAAGAGGGGAAATTGGGGATGCCTTCTAACTGGATTGGACGGTGGTTTCAATTCGACACGGTAGCCACACTGATTCATGAGTATGGCCATTTGCTGACAATGAATCAAGAGAATCTTGTCAATTCGGATACCTGTCCAGCAGATCAATTCTTTTTGCAACGGTACGAGGAGTGCTATAACGTTAACAGTTATATGAATCTTTTTTATCATTCTTTTTGGAAGGGTTATGAGGAGCAGTGGCTTCATGCTGGTTATGGGACTGTTGAGGAGAGAATTGCTTTTTATGAAGAGCATAAGGAATCCTTTGTGACAACTTACGCTACGGTAAGACCATATGAAGACATTGCAGAGTCTTTCTCTCATTTTATGTTAACGCCGTACAATGACAGTCCACAAACGGTAGCAGAAGAAAAGATTAACTTCTTTTATCAGTTTCCAGAATTGGTCGAGTACCGGGCGTTTGTGTTGAAAGAGCTGAAAGATCGAAAAGACGAGATGTGGTCTTTTTATTGAGGCAAATTTCAAAATGAAATCAAATAGTAGAGAGGCGGGAATTATAGTGTTTAAGACGAATTGAGCTTAAAACTATTCACGTGGACCACCTGCGTTGTTTGTTTTCACGTATGCAATAAAA
Organism: Sporosarcina contaminans; assembly: GCF_042679045.1. Taxonomy (NCBI): domain Bacteria; kingdom Bacillati; phylum Bacillota; class Bacilli; order Caryophanales; family Caryophanaceae; genus Sporosarcina; species Sporosarcina contaminans. The sequence continues at coordinate 22,619 of NZ_JBHTLT010000044.1, forward strand.
ACAACACATACAGGAGGTACATGATGATTGAATTACGTAACATAACTTGGGAGAATTTTGATGAGTGCATTCAGTTACAGTTAACAGAGGAACAGAAAGGCTTCTTGGCATCGAATGTCTATAGTCTTGCGCAATCCTATGTCGCTTTGCTGAATGATGAATTGCCGGCAATGACTTTTGCAATTTATGACGATGAAACGATGATCGGATTTGTAATGATGTATCACGACACCGCAGAAGAAAATGAGTATGGCGAAGAAGAAGCTTATGGAATCCTCCGTTTCATGATCGATTGGCGGTACCAAAACAAAGGGATTGGAACGAAAGCTCTTCAAAAGGTTCTTGATTACATCCGGACATTTCCTCAAGGAGAAGCGAGCGCTGTCTATCTTTCTTATGCCCCTGAAAACGAGGCTGCTCGACATCTTTATGCGAAATTCGGTTTTCAGGAGATCAGCATGGATGAAGAGGAAGATGAAATGGTGGCGAGGCTCATTCTATAAGTGAAAACCTGATGAAACTCTCTTCGATCTATTTGGCTATTCCAGTAGGAGTAGCCGCTTTTTTTTGTAAAGCTTGAAGGGTGAATTTGCGATCTAGCTCAGAGGTGCTTTTCAGTTTGATTGCCGTCCTAATTTTAACTCTGAACAGTACACGCAAATACTGTCCATCATCATGTCGTGCCAACAAACGGTATCTTCAAATGATAAAACTATGTATACTCATAGTAAGAGGGTTCGAAACCATCCCCTCTATAATAAAAACTAGGGAGGAAGTACATATGGAAAAGGCAGTAGTCGTATTTAGTGGCGGGCAGGATTCAACGACGTGTCTCCTTTGGGCATTGGAGACATTTGACGAAGTTGAAGCCGTCACTTTTTTGTATGGCCAAAGAAATAGCTCGGAAATAGGTTCGGCGAAGAAGATTGCTGAGGACTTAGGAGTTCGCCATACAATCTTGGAGTTGAATTTGCTGAATCAGCTGACGGAGAATGCCATGACCCGAAGTGGAATGGAGATTGACGAGGCGGGCGAAGTTCCGAATACGTTTGTCGAAGGGAGAAATCATATTTTCCTATCTTTCGCTGCGATTTATGCAAAGCGTATTGGAGCGAGACATATCATTACGGGTGTCAGTGAGGCGGATTTCAGCGGTTACCCCGATTGCCGGAATGATTTTATTGCATCCTTGAATTTGACGCTGAATCTTGCGATGGATACAAGATTTGAGATCCATACGCCGTTAATGTGGAAAACGAAGGCGGATGTATGGGAAATGGCGGATATGATGGGCATGTTGGAGTATATTCGAACGAATACGACGACTTGTTACAACGGAATCACCGGTGATGGATGCGGGGAGTGTCCTTCATGCAAATTACGAAAGAACGGTCTTGAAGCTTACCTATCAGGAGGCCGTATATATGCTTAGAATTCTTATTTATATGCTTTCAATTGTAGCTGCCAATGTCGTTACAGCGAAATTTGCTCCGCTTGAAATAGGTTTGTTCATCATACCTTATGGAACACTATTCATTGGATTGACGCTCGTTATGCGGGATATGGTCCAAAATCGATACGGCCGTGCGAAAACGTATATGTGGATTGTCGCTGCGCTATCATTGTCTGCGATTACAAGCCACTTGCTTGGCGACGCGCTGTGGGTCGTATTTGCATCGACTCTAAGCTTTATTATATCTGAAACGGTTGATACGGAAATCTATACACGTTTTAAGCTGCCTTTTGTGAAGCGGGTCATGTATTCGGGCGTTATTGCCGGTTTTCTTGATTCGGCCGTGTTCGTCATTATCGGAATCGGTCCTTTAGGTCTCAAGTTTGTTCCGTGGGAGCTCGTTCCGTATGCGATTGCGGGACAGTGGGTAGCGAAAACGCTTATGCAACTAGTCGTAGCCGGTGGCATTAGACATTTTGTAATGAAAATGGGCATTTATGAACCGAATATATCAGACGTTCACGATACAGTCCCGCAAACAGTGCGGGCAACACGATAAGGGAGGACAAATCGAATGAAACAAAGTGATACGAAAGATCTTACGCTGCTTGGAAATCAAAATACGGAATACCTTTATGATTACAATCCGGAAGTGCTTGAAACATTTGAAAACCAGCATCAAGAAAACGATTATTTTGTAAAGTTCAATATTCCTGAGTTTACAAGTCTTTGCCCGATGACGGGACAGCCGGATTTCGCATCCGTCTATATTTCGTATATTCCGGATGTGCGCATGGTCGAAAGCAAGTCATTGAAATTATACATGTTCAGTTTCCGGAATCATGGAGCCTACCATGAAGACTGTGTAAATATTATTATGAAAGACTTAATTGAATTGATGGACCCGCGGTATATTGAAGTGTGGGCAAAATTCACTCCGCGCGGCGGCATCTCCATTGACCCGTATTGCAATTACGGAAAGCCTGGCACAGTGTTTGAAGAGATGGCAAAAAACCGGCTTATGCAGCATGATATGTATCCGGAAAACATTGATAATCGATAAATAGAATGACAAGCGTTAGATCCTTTATTACGGGGATCTAACGCTTTTTTGGTACGAAAGGAGCGTCTTACATGGCACTGATATTTCATTGAAAAGAAAGACTATTAGGAATATATGTGATACATTAATAGTGATAGTCTGAATAATGAATATTTAATAGTTTTGGAAGAGGGTGTTATTTTGTTGAATGAAAGGGGATGTGTACTGCTTAATTTCGCTTTACGAGTAGGAATTTAACGTATAAATCGAATGGCAGTTGCAAGAAACAAGAGGGAAATTGTATGAGCGGGAGCGTTCTATTTGCGTGTTTGAAATGATGAGGATAATAAAAAGCACCAGGAATACATACTATTAAACGGCAGGCAGAACGTTAGGGAAATCTTCAATACGAAATTGAAAACAGTCTGGGGGGCTTTTCGTGGAGTGGGATTATGAATACGATTTGGTTGTAGTAGGCTCTGGGGCATCGGGATTTTCTGCGGCGATTACAGGAAAAAGAGAAGGTTTGAAAACAGTATTAATTGAAAAAGAGCAATATTTCGGAGGAGCTTCGGCGCTTTCTGGCGGAGGCGTTTGGATTCCGAACAATCGGTATTTGAAAGAGGCGGGTGTACAGGATAGTTTTGAGGATGCGAAAACGTATTTGGATGAGACGGTCAGGGACAAAACTTCGGACGAGATGAAAGAGACGTATTTAAGGCGCGGTGTAGAAATGTTGGATTACATGCATGACATTTCGGAGCATATAAGATTTTCGTATGCAAAGGATTATTCAGATTACTACCCGCAATTGAAGGCCGGAAAAGGGAAAGGTCGTTCAATCGAACCCCCGGTTTTCAACTTGAACAAGCTTGGAGACTGGCGGAAATTGATGAAGCCTCCGGCGATGGATACGAAGGGATTTGTCATGACGGGACAAGATTTCCGCCATGTTAATATGATAACGAGAACTTGGAAAGGCAAGGCGAGGAGTTTGACGTTAGGCTGGAGGCTTGTGCAATATTTGATATTCAGAACCCGTTATTCTTCTTTAGGCCAAGCTTTAATTGGAAGGCTTGCTTTAGCTTATAAGGAGTTAGAAGGCGAGCTTTGGCTAAATAGCCCGTTTGTTGATCTCGTTGTTGAGGACGGAGCGGTTGTTGGCATTAAAATTATGAAAGACGGCAAGGAAGCGAATGTCAAAGCGAATAAAGGGGTAATATTTGCTTCAGGCGGTTTTTCGAGGAAGCAGGAATATCGCGAGAAGTATCTTCCGGCTCCGACGGATCAGGCTTGGACTTCTTCGCCGGAAGGGCAAACTGGTGATTTGCTGTCTCCTGCATTAAGATTGGGTGCGAAGCTTGGATTTATGGACAAAGTGTGGGGGGCGCCGTCCATCATTGATCATACGGGGACACCTTTTTTCTTAGTTGCTGATAGGGCGATTCCTTCGATGATCATTACAGACCAAGATGGAAACCGATATATAAACGAGCCGACGCCGTATCATGAGTTTGTCGATAAAATGTATGAGCATCATGAAAGAACAGGCGGAAAAGCAATCCATTCATGGATCATCTTAGACCATAAAGCGAAGAAAAGGCATCTTTTTGCAGGCCTTTTCCCGGGACAGGACTTCCCGAAAGCGTATTACGATCATGATGTCGTATTGAAAAGCGATACTATTGCCGGTTTAGAAGAGAAGATGAATATACCGACAGGAAATTTAGTACAGACGGTAGAACGTTTCAATGAATTTGCCAAAACGGGCAAAGACTTGGATTTCAACAGAGGCGAAACGGAGCATGACCGATATTATGGCGACCCGACATTGGACAATCCCAATTTAGATGCGATTGACAAAGCGCCTTTTTATGCATTAAAAGTATATCCGGGTGACATCGGAACGAAAGGCGGGGTCGTCATTGATCAGTATGCCCGTGTATTAAAAGAAGACGGTATTCCGATCGAAGGGTTGTATGCTTGCGGCAACTGCTCGGCAGCCGTCATGGGCGAATCGTATCCTGGACCCGGCGCAACGATCGGCCCAGGCATGACATTCGGCTATATTGCAGCACTTCATTGCAAAGAGAAACAGGAGACACTGTCCAAAAGTGATGTCACGGATGAAAATGTAACGATATAGTGTGCAAGTAGAAACCATCTAATGAGCAACATTAGGTGGTTTTTTCTATGAGAAAAGGGCTGTTTATTCGCCCTTCCTATGTCGTTATGCGTTTTGACTATGAAAATGAGCTGTTCACGGCTGTTATGCGCCGAGTGGATTGGTTTTTGTTTCAAGTTTTTATCACAGGTTCGGAGCGGAAGCACAAGAAGGATTAATTTTACTGCTTGAGTTAATTGCAGAAATGATAAGATAGTGTATATAAATTGTTTAGATCGATACTGCTGCCGATAAGGAGGCAAGCTAATTGAGTATTCATGTAACAGAAAAGGAAATTATGAGCCTGTGCGGCGCCGTCTCTTTCAAACGTGGCGAAATGTTTAACCGCGCGGGGCATGTCATAATTGAACAATATAGTGATCAGCGTTGCAAAGCGGTTGTGTCTGGTAAAGAGAAATTTCATGTAACGGTCGGCTTGGAAAATGATAAGTTAGTGACGGAATGCAGTTGTCCTGATCTTCCTTTCTATCGATATAAATGCCAGCATGTGGCGGCTGTTTTAATTGCCATCAATGAACGGCGGGAGCCTGTCAGTGAACAGCAATTGACGGAAGGATTGCTCTCCCTTTTCAATGAGAAACCGAGGTCAAGCGGGCATCAGCTGCATTTTGAAAATAGGGAAGTTGTCGATCTGGCGTTTATATTGCGCCCTGTTGCCGTGTCGAAGGAAGTTATGCTTGGCATTGAGCTGCAAGTGGAGAACGATCCAGTGGAGGATATTCAACAATTTTTGGAGGATGTGCATGAAGGGCGGGTGAGCAAGCTGACACCAGCTTTCACGTTTGATGCTAAACTTCAATGCTTCAGCTATGAAGCAGATGCTGTCTTCCGGCAACTGATTGACATTCATCATGGGAGCAAAGCTTTTCGGCATCGCGCAATCAGTTCAGATACACTGATCATCCCTCCTTCATCATGGCCAAGTCTTTTGCAGGTTTTGCATGAAGCACAGAGTGTTTCATTGCGAAGCGGCGGCAAACAAACGGCTTTCCAAGTAACGGATGACATATTGCCTGTCCGATTTCATTTTGAAAATCGCCCGGGACACGGTCACTCGTTGAAAATGGATGGGTTAGGCTATGTGCAAGTATTGCCAGCTTATGGGATCTGCCTGACTGACGGGCGATTGTTCCAGATGAGCGGCGAGGATTGTAAACGACTTGCTGATTTGAAGCGGATGGTCGAAACGTCAGGCACCCGTCATTTACCAATCTCCACTGAACAAATCGGCTTTTTCATCGAGAAGGTCGTTCCCGGCTTGCGGCGGATCGGCGAAGTGCAGTTGGATGAAACGGTTTTAGACAAGCTTGTAAAATCACCGCTAAAGGCGAAACTCTTCCTTGACCGGGTGAACAATAAATTATTGGCAAGCCTCGAGTTCCAATACGATCATATCGCAATCAATCCTTTGACGGAGCGTGATGAACCGTCGGGCTCTGTACTAGTACGAGACTTGGAAAAGGAAAAAGAAATTTTGCGATTAATGGAAGAAAGTTCATTTGCTCAGACCGATGAAGGGTATGTTTTGCACAATGAGGAATTGGAATATGAGTTTCTTTATCACATTCTCCCGAAGTTAGAAAAATTAGTGCATGTGTATGCAACGACTTCGATTCGAGTTCGGATTTTCAGAGAAGCTCCTAAACCGCGTATTCGCGTCAAAGCGTATGAAGAACGGACGAATTGGCTGGAGTTCAAATTCAGTATGGATGGCATCCCTGACAATCAGATTCGCGGCATTCTTGAAGCATTGGAGGAAAAGCGGAAGTATTACCGATTGAGAAGCGGTGCCCTTCTTTCATTGGAGACAAGGGAATTTGAAGAAATCCAACGCTTTTTGAATGAAGTTCCGGGCAGTCTTGAGGACTTGGAAAAAGGGTTGAATGTCCCGATTGTACGTGGTATCCGCTTTTTAGAAACCATTCACAAAGACGAACTTTTTTCCGTGGAGGAATCGGCTCGAGCATTCCTTGAACGACTGCAAAGCCCTGAAAACTCGGGGGTGGAAGTGCCCGCGCAATTGGAAACGGTGTTAAGGGACTATCAAAAAATCGGCTACCAATGGATGAAAACAATCGCAGAATTCGGAGTCGGCGGTGTATTAGCTGACGATATGGGGCTTGGCAAGACGTTGCAAAGCATCGCGTTCATCGTGTCCGAGCTTCCTAAGATTCGAGAGGAAAAACGGCCGGTATTGATCATTTGCCCATCTTCTTTAACGTACAACTGGCTAAGTGAGTTGAAAAAATTCACTCCTGACGTCAATGCGATCGTTTTGGATGGCACTAAAAAAGAGCGATTCGAACGACAGGCTAATGCGGATGGAAAGGATGTTTGGATCACATCTTATCCGTTAATTCGAAGAGATATTGCATGGTATGAAAAGCAGGACTTCCATACAGTGTTTTTTGATGAGGCACAAGCTTTTAAAAATCCGTTCACCCAAACGGCGCGAACAGTGAAAAAGCTGCAGGCGACTCATCGATTTGCTTTGACAGGAACGCCGATCGAGAATGCGTTAGAGGAATTATGGTCGATTTTCCATGTCGTTTTTCCGGAATTGTTCGGTGGACTTCAGCAATTTAGTGAGCTTACAAGAAAAACGGTTGCTCGCCGTGTTCGTCCTTTTTTATTAAGACGGGTGAAGGAAGATGTTCTTGATGAGCTTCCGGATAAAATCGAATTGATGGAGTCAACGGAATTACTGCCGGAACAGAAGAAGCTTTACGCGGCCTATTTGGCGAAACTGCGGCATGATACATTGCGGCATTTGGATAAGGACACGCTGCGGAAAAATAAAATACGAATCTTGGCGGGACTAACGAGGTTGCGCCAAATTTGCTGCCACCCGGCATTGTTCGTAGATGGGTATAAAGGAAGCTCAGCGAAATTTGAACAGCTGAAGCAGCTCATCGAGGAAGCGAAGCGAGCGGGAAGAAGGGTGCTCATCTTTTCGCAGTTCACGAAAATGCTTGAGATGATCGGCAAGGACTTGTCGATGGACGGAACACCGTATTTTTATTTAGACGGGCAAACGCCATCAGAAGAACGGTTGGAGCTATGCAATCGGTTCAATGCAGGGGAGCGTGACTTGTTCCTCATTTCCTTGAAAGCAGGCGGAACTGGATTGAATATGATAGGGGCAGACACTGTCATTATGTATGATCTTTGGTGGAATCCCGCAGTCGAAGAACAGGCCGCCGACCGCGCGCACCGAATCGGACAAAAACAAGCCGTTCAAGTCATTAAGCTTGTTGCAAGGGGAACAATTGAGGATAAAATGAATGAATTGCAAGAGCGGAAGAAGAATTTGATTCAAGAAATCCTCGGTGAGGATGACGCGGGCGTCGGTTCGTTGACAGAGGAGGATATTAAAGAGCTGTTGCAGATTTAAGGGGAGTGGCGGGAAGCGGGATGTGAACGGATAGGAGATTGGTGCTTTTGTTCCGTTTTCGAGGATGCCGCTTCCATTTTCATTTTTGACATGTTGTACAACACTCACTGTTTCTTTTAAAGATGCTTCAATTTGTCTGGGTTTCTAATGAAGTAAAAGTTGCGAACGACTTTCTTCTGAACGTGCATAAATACAACGGTGTCGACTTTTTGATCGTTGCGGTAAATAATGCCGACTTGACCATTCAATTCTGTAATTTCGACATTACCATTACCTATTGACGCTTTTCTCATAATCCCTAAAAGGAACCGGGCAACATGGTTACTCGATTGAATCGGATGAATAGCTGCCAACGCTTTTCCACCTCCATCGGAAATCAGCGTAACATCTTCTGCTAACATGGAAATGACTTGATTCATATCTCCTTGTTCAAGGACTGAAAGAAACCGTTCAATCCATTTTCTGTCGATTGCTTCCTCATGAATTGGACCATTGGCATGAACACCTATCTTTCTTCTGACACGACTGACAAGCTGCCTGCAATTCACTTCACTTTTACCGATGATTTTTGCAATTACCGAGTAGTTAAAAGAGAGCCCTTCATGCAGTACGAATGCTGCCCGTTCTATAGGTGTCAATTTCTCAAGCACAATCATCATTGCATACGATAATAGATCATTTTGGATAACTGATTCCACCAGTTCATCATCTGATAAACGAATGGGCTCCGGCAGCCAATGACCAACATACTGTTCACGCTTTCGGTTAGCGGATTTTAGTACATCCAGAGAGCGATTTGTAGCCATTTTACATAAGTAGGCTTTTGGCTCAACGAGACACTCAAGTTTCACGTCATGTAATTTCAGGAAAACATCGTGTACCACGTCTTCTGCATCAACAGCAGAGCCGGTTAATTGATAAGCCAACGTGAAAAGAAGTCTTCTATATTGAATATAATAGTTTTCAATTTCATCATGTCTCAATTTATTCCCACGACCTGTCTATCTTTTAATCAAACTTGCAATATCCCATGTCCACTTTCGAATCATCCAACCTACTATCCCAGATACCGTAATGGATAGCCCCCATCTACGGAACCATGCAATGCCATATCCCGGACCAAGACTAATACAGTAGAAATCCATATAACTTTTATGCAAAGGTGCCTGTGCGCCTTTCCAATCCGCCAATAGGATACGGCCAAGTCGAGAGGCTTGTGAGGAAGCTTCCTTGCATGTCTTACCATCCTTCTTGCCACTAATCGGATCAACAATTTGTGCACAGTCTCCAATACAGTATACGTCTTGAAATCCCGTTACGCGATAACTTGCATCTACGATTACGCACCCTTCATCAGTGAGAGGCATCCCCAATTTCCTGACAAATGGATTTGGCACAAGTCCCAATGTCCAGATGCATAGACCAAGTGGTAACGTTTCACCAGTCGAAAGCGTAATGATGCCGTTTTCTTCCTTTAACGCTTTACAATTGTGTTTAATTGTTACGCCTCTCTTTACAAGCTCTTGTTCTAATACATACCCTACTTTAGTCGGCCCTTCCCGAAAGAGTCGATGATGCGAGTTCAAAAGAACGATCTTCACCTCATTAGGGTCAAGTCCTAACGATTTTGCATCTGCCCGGACATAATATGATAGTTCAGCAGATGTCTCTATGCCGCTAATGCCAGCACCAGCTACAGCAATTGTCATGAGGGAAGACCGCAATACCGGATTTTGTTCATTTTTTGCCTTGTGAAGATTGGAACGCCACTTCTTTTGGATTTCTCTTGCGGACTCTATATCAGTTAAAGCGATGCCACCTTGTGAAGGATCTGTTTTGCGAACACTACTGCCTACAGCGAGGATGAGGAAATCATAAGTAAGTATATGCTCCTTGCTCAAATTGTCTTGATAATGAATACTTTTATTTTCCGCCTCAACGTTTTTTACCGTAGCCTGAACTATTTCAACCCCTTCTGGAAATAGTTCTTTTAAAGGAATTGTTATTTCCTCTACCCCAATTGCCGGCCTAAAAAGTAAAACCTTTCGTAAATGATACGGATTCTTATCAATTAATATTAGTCGAAGCTTCTGTTTGGAAGATTTTGTAACATATTTTTGAATGGATGTTAATGCATGGATACCTGCATATCCGCCACCTACAACTACACAAGTTCGTATTGTCATAATGATCACTCCTTATCTCGTTTCCCATATAACGAGATAGGGAGCTGTTTTGTGACATTCTAACTTGTATACACATTTCTTGACTGACACTTCAAGTTGACCATAAAAGGGTGAGGTGTTAATAATTGATAAATCTAATTTACTCCCTTAAGGTTTAGTAACGAATCTGATTTAAAATCAGTTTGAAGTGATGCAATATAGAGTAGGGAAGCATCATTTATAAATGTAGAAAAGTATAGACTGTTTATTGAGATAACAGTTTCATTTATACGAAATCAGACTAAAGTCCGAATACTATTTTCGAATGTAGCCTATAATTAATATAACGATAGGGAGGGAGTTCGGTGAAGAATATTAACTATTTCGCTTTGTTTGGCGTGATATTTTTTAATCTTGTCTTATTTTCTGGAGTGGCCATTGCAGTAGCAGGATTATTATTTTCCCTATGGACGATTGTCGTTTCATTTGCTGTATCGCCAATTTTATTATTGTTGTCAAACGTAATTGGTTTACAACCATTTAGTGTTTTGCAAACGGTTTTCAGCGTTGTACTCCTATTCATTGGCATGGCGCTATTGCCTTTGGCTGTAAAGGCTACAAGGTATTTAGGTGCTTTGTTTATGAAATATGTTGAATATAACAAGAAGGCAATTTATAAGGTGCCGGATGCGAATGCAATTTAAAATTCTTCAATAGCAGCAGCTATCTCTGATTGAAGTGGAGAGGGCTGCTGTTTTTTCGTGGCATGGATTTCATATAATAATGGATTTTTACGGGTGGGTGATGCGTGTATCGATTTATTTATGAGTCTCTTTTTTGGTTTATGCGTGTGGCGTAAGAGTTTTGCGTTTTCGTGGGAAATTATGCGTGTAATTATTGATTTATGAGTTGTTGGTTGTGTTTATGCGTGGGGTGCGAGAGTATTGCGTTTTCGTGCGCAATTATGCGTGTAAATATTGATTTATGAGTTGTGGGTTGTGTTTATGCGTGTGGCGTTAGAGTATTGCGTTTTCGTGGGAAATTATGCGTGTAATTATTGATTTATGAGTTGTTGTTTGGATTTATGCGTGGGGCGCGAGAGTATTGCGTTTTTGTGAGAAGTTATGCGTGTGTTGATTGATTTATGAGTTGTTGTTTGGATTTATGCGTGGGGCGCGAGAGTATTGCGTTTTTGTGAGAAGTTATGCGTGTGTTGATTGATTTATGAGTTGTTGGTTGTGTTTATGCGTGGGGTGTGGGAGTTCTGCGTTTCTGTGAGCAGTTATGCGTGTAATTATTGATTTATGAGTTGTGGGTTGTGTTTATGCGTGGGGTGTGGGAGTTCTGCGTTTCTGTGAGAAGTTATGCGTGTGTTCATTAATTTATAAGTTGTTGTTTGGATTTATGCGTGGGGCGTGAGAGTTCTACGTTTTTACGAGCTTTTATGAGCGCTTTCATTCGCAAATAGGCATTTGAGGGAATGTTTTTTCAGGAAAATGCCGAATATAACTGGATGGAACGGCCTATTCCATAATATAGGTGTTTATACATAGGAACGGTTACGGTTCATTATCGTATAACAGATAGTTCTGTCAAAGGGAGTGGATTTGGTGAAGCGGATACATTATCAATATGTTGCAATGATCGTTGCATGCCTTATGATGCTTGAGGCATGCAGTGAAAAGCAAAAGCCTGAACCTGAAGTGGAGTCGGAGGGCTCGATTCCGGATGAAGAAACGAAGGCAGCTGCCGATGAGCAAATCCCTGTGGCGGCGCGCACGTTGGAGGAAATGATTTCCCAGCCTGCTGGACAGTTAATAGAAGCCCATATGGATCCCGAAGTGGAGGCAGCTCGGTTGGTGGATTGGGTTTATTATCATCGCTTCTATGAAGATACGTTTCAAGGCATTATGGAGGACGAGCTGCCTGCTTATTTCGAGGAACATACGGATTTGAACGCAGATGAAGTTTATGATTATCTCGTTTATCAATTAGGTTCGGGGCAGTATGCTACATTTTATGACCAGTTGTCATCGTATACTCATGGGTATGTCATGCCTGAGTTGCCAGAAGGCGAGGACGAAATTGAGATTGCGAAAAGACAAAAGACGAATGTCGTCATCTTGATGGATGCGAGCGGAAGCATGAAGGCGGAAATTGGTGGCGAGTCGCGCATGGCACTTGCGAAGCAGGCGATTGAAGATTTTACTGGCCAGCTGTCCGATGATGTCAATGTTTCCTTATTTGCGTATGGCCATAAAGGTGCCGGGACGGAGGCGGATAAACAGCTTTCTTGTAGTTCGATCGAAGAAGTTTATCCGTTAGGTGCATATGAGGCGGGTTCATTCCAAAAAGCGATGGATTCTTTTGGAGCGAGTGGCTGGACGCCACTAGCCGGAGCGATGGAAACGGCGCATGAGTATCTTTCATCCTATGATAAAGAGCATTACAGAAATATTGTATATATCGTAAGTGATGGTGTAGAAACTTGTGACGGAGATCCTGTTGCTGCAGCGAAAAAGCTGCATGATAGCGATATTGAGGCGAAGGTGAATATAATTGGCTTCGATGTTGATGATGAAGGGCAAAATGAATTGAAAACAGTGGCGGAGGCCGGCGGCGGTGAATATGCGACGGTGCGGAATCCTTCCGAATTTGAAGGAGTCCTCATTAAAAAATGGAAGCCAAGCATGATGCAAGTGATGGGCCAGCAAGGCGTCATGTTGCATGATTTGGTCCATCAAAAGGAGGCGCTTATTGCTATCCACGAACCGCTCAAAAATATTTCCGACCGAGAGACTACGCGAATCAACGATGCCGTTTATTTGTTGAAAAATAAGGAGCTCATTGAGGATGAACTAGCGAACGAGGTGCTTGAGCTATCTAAGGAAATGGGTGAGCTGAGGTCCGTGCATTTCAATGAATTAAAAGAGCAGAAGAGTGAAGAAGCGAAACAGGCAAGAGATGAAATCGACGCAAAAGTGGAAGCGTGGAAAGAGAAATGGTACGCCGAATTGGAGAAGGATGAATAACTACTTGAAAAAGCCTGCAGACTGTAGAAAAAGATTTTAACTTTGCCTACAGTCTTTTTTGTTAGTGACTGCTCAGCTTTGCTTGAAAAATGACAAGCTGAGCAGTGGTGATCGTTATTTCTTTACAACATAAGTCGAGGCTATATAATCGTGTAACGCTTGTTTCTTAGGTGTGAACCCGGCAATGATATAACCGATGCTAAAAAACATGCCCGATAAATAATAGCTAAAGAATCTACCTAACGCACGGCCTTTCCCAATCCGATTGCCTTCAGGGTCAACAACCTTAACGCCGACGATCATTTTTCCAACAGTCCCTTGGTATTTACCGCTCGTGAGAAGAACGTAATATAAAGCGGCTGTGACAAAGATAATTATATACAAGAGCAAAGGTAGAATAACAGCCAATGCGTCGGATCCGCTTGCAGTAGCAACGCCAATGAAAATCATAGCAAGAATTGTAAGCGGAATCGCTAAGACGATGCCATCAATTAAGGATGCTCCGAATCGGATCCAAAAACCAGCATATGCATTATTCTCTATATTACGATCTAACGAAGAAGTCATTGTACTTTCATAATTCATAAATTTCACCTCCCACGACAGTATAGCTAATTATTGGAAGGTGAACCATATTCAATAGTACTATGTATCACGTTGGAAATCGGGGGTCTAATGTTATGTATTTACTTGCTGCAGTTAGGTCGAATTGCCTTTTGACTGTTATTTCTCCAAACGTTGAATTTCCTCAGCGACGGTAAATGCGAGGTCTTCATTGCCGAAAAGTTGAAGTACTTCAAGCATCGTTTCGTTGTCGATATGGAATTCATCAAATCCTTCATCACTTTCAATTACTTCCAATAATGCAAGATTTGCAGGTTGTTCTGGATATGCTTTTTGGTAAAGCGCTTGTGGATCAAGCTCATGATTCGCACACCATTGCACAAAAAGGCGGATCATCAGGTTTTCGTCATCTTTATATTTTTGAATGATGTGTTTGTCGATATTGTTGGATTCCATCGTTATTCCTCCTATTGATCAGTTCTGTCCTATTATATAGGAAATAGGAGGAGGGTGTCTGTCAACACAAAGTCCATCGTTATCATGCTTGCCTATTTTACACTCTGCATTTTATCCCTGAAATTTTACAAAGTCCGCATTCACATTTGGCAAAACAATGCGTTTTCTAAATGCCAAAAGCCAACCTTATGAACATCGGTTGGCTCTTTGCATTACGATTCCTTTAGGCATTTTAAAGTGTGCCTGCTCTGACACGATCCGTTAATACGTTTTGTGGATACTTCAACAGTTTGCTCCATTTAAGAGCGGTTGCTACGATAATGACAACGCCTAACACTAACATGATGATGGATAAGACTCCATTCAATACGTTGTAGCCGGCATTGGCCTCGTTTAAATAGACGTTTTTCACCATCCAGAAACCTGCATAGTTTACGGATATGTAAAGGTATGCAAGTGGAATGAGACAAGTTAACACATAGATACGCTTATCCGCGATTTTTAAGATGACTGTTGCGCCGATAATTAATCCGATGGAAGCCATCAATTGGTTCGATACGCCGAAGAGGGCCCAAACCGAACTGATGTCGCCAGTGTAGAGCAAGTACCCCCACATGAAGCAAGCTAATAGACTCGCTACGATATTGGCAGGTGTCGAGTTGAGATTCTTCAACGGTTTGATAAAGCTTCCGATGAAGTCTTGAATTAAGTAACGTGCAACCCGTGTGCCAGAGTCGATTGCGGTTAAGATAAAGATGGCTTCAAATAGGATGACGAATTGGAAAAAGAAGGTCGCCAAATGTTTAAAGAAAGGAATTTCCGTAAAAATATACGTCATGCCGACTGCAAGTGAAATTGCGCCGCCTGTTCGACCTTCCAAGTCCATTCCGACTTCATTGCTCAATTGATCCAAATGGACAGTTTCCATTCCTAACGTTGCAAATTTTTCTGGAGTCGAGTTAATCGCGAAGTAATCGCCTGGCATTAACGATACAGCTGCAATTAAAGCCATGACGGCAACTAAACACTCAACGAGCATCGCACCGAACGCTACCCCTTTAATATCGCTCCAACGGTTGATCATTTTAGGCGTTGTACCGGAACCGATGAAGGCATGGAATCCTGAAATGGCTCCGCACGCAATTGTAATGGAAACGAACGGCCATACCGGGCCAGCAATAATCGGTCCACCGCCGTTAATAAATTCCGTGAATGCCGGGAATTGAACAGTAGGATTAACAAAGAATACCCCTACAATTAACGCTAAAAATACTCCTAACTTTAAGAACGTGCTTAAGTAATCCCTCGGCGCTAACAATAGCCATACTGGCAACGCGGCCGCGAAAAAAGCATAGATCGGCAGTGCAAGGGCAATTGTGCTCGGCTCCAATGTTAAAAAGTCGCCCAAAGCTGTTCCTTGAATGCTTGGCCCCACAGCAATTGCCGCTAAAATAAGGATGAACCCGACCGTTGTCGCAAGCTTTAAGTTGCCTGTTTTCTTATGATACAAGCCAACTCCCATCGCGATCGGAATTGTTGCTGCAACAGAAAACGTTCCCCACGGGTTGTTGCTCAATGCATTTAAAATGACTAATGAAAGGCCGGCCATCGTAATGGTAATAATAAATAACATAGCTAAACCTGTGCAAAATCCTGCTACCGGTCCTAACTCCTTTTTTGCAATCTCCGACAACGATTGTCCGTTTTGCCTCATGGAAGCGAAAAGGACGACGATGTCATGGACGGCACCGCCAATTACGGCACCGACCAATAACCAAATCAAGCCTGGCAAATAGCCGAACTGTGCTGCTAAAATTGGACCGACAAGTGGGCCGGCAGCTGCAATGGCAGCAAAGTGATGCCCGAACGTTACCCATTTATTCGTCGGGACATAGTCTTTGCCATCTTCCAATGTGTGTGCGGGTGTCGGCTGTCGATCGTCTAACTTCAAAACTTTTGCTGCCATGAACGTACCGTATAATCTGTAGGCGATTAGCAATATACAGACAGACCCGATAACAATTGTGATTCCATTCATGTACTTAACATCTCCTCTCTTATTTTGCCTTCTATGATTCTACTGGTAAATAAGAGAATGTAAGCGATTTCGAAATGAATTGCTTGGAATCCGTCATAGAATGCAAGAAAACGAATATGAAATGCATAAAGCACTTAAAATTCGAACAATTGTTTTAAGTCCTTGACGAAAGAGCGGCTGACGGGAACTCGAGAATCGTCTTTCATAACTAAATTATAAGTTGCGTTGAACCATGGATGGATTTCGCAAATATGTTGCATATTCACGAGGAAGCTGCGGTGTACACGCATGAAAGTAAAATCGATCAGCTTCTTTTCCATATTGATTAACGACTCTTTTACTTCAAAACGTTGATCGGAAGTGACAATCATACATTTTCCCCCGTTCGATTCGATATATAAAATCTTTTCTGGCTCCAAAAGTACAATACGCTCTTCAACGGAGACGACCAATTTATGGCCAGCTTCCTGTCGAGGCGGATGAAACCGATTTGATTTCTGTCTGTCGAGTATTGCTTTCACTTTGTTCAACGTCTTTTCAAGCCGGGCTTCAGCGATCGGCTTTAAAATGTAGTCGGCAGCATTCAAATCAAATGCTTTAAGTGCGTATTCATCATAGGCTGTCGCAAAGACGATGGCCGCATGAGCTGGCAGAATCGTTTGCAAATCTTTTGCGAGAGTTAAGCTATTGCCATCGGCTAACTCGATATCAAGGAACACAAGATCCGGTTGCAAAGCTGCAATGTCTTCCCGGGCCGCCTTCATATTTTCCGATTCTCCCACAATTTCCACAAATGCATACTTTGTAAGGAGGAATCGTAATTCATCTCTTGCTAACGGTTCATCTTCAACTATATATACTTTCAGCAATTGCCATGTTCCCTCCTTTAAAATGCAGTGGAATGGAAATGAATACTGCAGTTCCAGTGCGCGAGTGGCTTTGAATGGAGATGGAAGCTTGGCCATTATAAAGGCCTTCCAATCGTTTGCTAATATTGTCAATGCTCGTGCCAGCACCAGTGTCAGAATGGACAGTTTGTTTGCCTAACATAGTTAGTTTGTCTCGTGCAATGCCTTTCCCATTATCCTGAACGATGATTTCTATATTGCCGTTCTGTTCTGTAATGTTAATAGAAATCGTCCCCTTATTCTTTCCTTTTGCCAATCCGTGATGAATTGCGTTTTCAACTAATGGCTGGAGGAGGAAAGGTGGTATATAGGCATCCAGTAAAGTGTCATCTGCTGTAATATTGACATCATATTTATCGGGAAATCGAGCACTTTCCAAAGAAAGATAAGCTGTTACATTCTCAAGCTCCTGTTCTAAAGGGATAAACATTTGGCGAGCTCCTTGAAGGTTGCTGCGGAAGAAAGAACTGAGCTCCAGCATTAGATCTCTCGCTTTTAAAGGGTCTGTTCTGCACAACACAGAGATTGAATTCAAGCTATTGAATAGGAAATGTGGATGGATTTGTGTATGTAATGCCCGAATTTCCGCATCTTGCAGCAATTTAGCTTGCGTCTCCATTTCGGAGAGCTCCAGTTGTGTGGAAAATAAATTCGCAAGACCTTCAGCCATTTGCTGTTGGACGGCGTCTAATTTATAGCGATCTGCATAGTACATTTTCAAGGTGCCTGCTGTATTTTGCTGCACTTTCAAGGGCAATACGATGGCGGCTTTTAGCGGGCAATTAGGCGAGTTGCAATTAATTTCCTCTTTAGTATGTGCTACACAAATTTGCCCTTTCTCAATAGCGTTTTTTGTCAACTGGGTAATTAATTCGCCCATCGGTATATGATGGTCCGTGCCAACGCCGACATGGGTCAAGACGCGCTTAGTGTCCGTGATGGCCACCGCATCGGCGTCAGTGCTTTCCAAAAGAATGGAGGCGATCGCTTTGCTGGATTCCCCATTCAACCCTTGTTTGAAATAGGGCAATGTCCTTTCCGCAATGGAGAAAACGAGGCTCGTCTGATTTGCCCGTGCTCTATTTTGATCCTTCAAAATGGATTGCATGATTAGCATGAATAACAGAATCCCTAACCCGTTAATTGTAATCATCGGGAGCCCGATGATTTTCACTAAATGCCACGCTTGTTCAAACGGTTTGGCGAGGAGAAGGATGAGGACCATTTGCAGCGCTTCAAGCAGCATTCCGATTTTAATCGCGAAGGACGCTGTAATCCGTTTTCCGTGTTTCAGACGATAGCGTCCCGCATAGCCGGCCACCACGCCCGCAATTACAACAGCAAGAGAACAGGCGAAAGCGGTGAATCCGCCGAATGTATAACGGTGGATGCCTGCAATCAAGCCAGCCCCAAGCCCGACAACCGGCCCTCCAAGCAGTCCACCGATCGCAGCCCCCATCACCCTCGTATTGGCGATCGCATTTTCCGGCTCGATATCAAGAAGAATTCCTTGATTGGAAATCGTATCTTGAAAAATTTCGATCCCGGTGTAATTACTGACGAGGCCGAATCCGCCAAACAGGCAAATGAGCACGCCTTTTTCAAGTTTCGTATTGTCTTCATGGAAAATTTGACGGAACGACCTCATATGAGATAAGAGAAAAGCGACGATCAATATGATCCCGACTTTCTCGATCATATATAAAATTAAATGCGCAACCATCTATTTTCCCCCTCGTTCAACTGACGTTTTCTGTTTTTTTAGAAATAGACAGGTAGATACATTATACAGCTTTGTAAACTTCGAATCTATATGATGAATGGAGCAGACATAGTTTGAACTGTGTTGGTAGGCTGGTGCTCAGCGTATTTGGCGGACTTACAATTGGTGAGAGAAAGGCGAAGGAATAGGAATGTTCTTCAATGTGCCAAAAGACAGGTGAAAGCAGATTCATTGCAATGTAGAAAAACACCAGATTCCCTTTGACGATTGGTGGGAGTCTGGCGTCTTCCATTGACAATGAAATTTTAAGATGCAACATGATTTGAAGTGATTCGGGCTTCGGTTCGGGTAACGAGGAAGATGCTCACTTCATAGAGGACGATCATTGGAATGAGTATGATAAGTTGGCTAATGAAGTCGGGTGGCGTAATAAGAGCAGAGACAGCTGCCAATAGTACATACGACCATTTTCTGAGATTTTTCATCGAATTGGATGTCAAAATGCCGATAGAGGATAAGAATAGCGCGACCAGCGGTAATTCAAACAGCAGTCCAATCGGCATTGTCGTCAGCATTAGGAAGCGACCATACTCTTTTGCCGAAATCATCATGTCGAAATTTGCTTTTCCGAGGTTTACTAAGAAATTATAGCTTAGTGGATTGACGATAAAATATCCGAAAGCGAGCCCTGCTAAAAATAATAAAAGGATAAAGGGCGAATACAAACTGAGGTAATGACCTTCTTTTTCTGTCAAGCCCGGCTTCACGAATTGCCATAGAAAATGACAGAGGAACGGAATTGCCAATCCGAACGCCAATGCGGCGGAAATCGTCGTATAAAATGAAATGACTTCCATTGGGCTCAACACGACTAATTGATGGCCACGCGTAATGTATGGAAACCATATATTGATTGTGCTGAAGGCCGCTATGAAAAACAATAAGAATACAGCGACGCTTTTAATGAGTTGTTTTCTCAATTCACTCACATGCTCTATGAATGTCGGTTCTTGAACCGTTTCGTCAACAGATTCTTTTTCCGTATGATGTCGTACATTTTGCTTTTTTGTCTTTTCGGTCGGTGGGTCCACTACCTTTTCATTGACTGAGGCATGGGCAGAAGACTCGGAAGGCGCCGAATCTTTCGCTTGCTTTTTATTCAATGGGCTACCAATTTTCTTGTTGTGATTGCGGTATGGATCCATATTTTCACCTACTTTTCGATAGTAGACGTTTTCTTGGCGTCTACATCATCTTGGTTGTTCTCGTCATCCAAAACTTCTCGCGCTGATTTCTTGAATTCTGCCAATGTCTTTCCGACAGCAGATCCTACTTCTGGTAACTTGCGTGGTCCGAACATAATAAGGATAATGACAAGAATAATAATAAGTCCCGGTACTCCGATCGCTGCAAGATTCATAGTAATCAACCTTTCCCTTTTAAATTTGTCTTCCGCAAGTTTCCTGCGGTATTTATAAATGCTGATAGTTGCTGCCGTGTTGCGACGGATTTTCCGCGCATACGACAAGCAAATTTCCCATAAGCCAAGATGTTGGAGCGTTAGGGAACGACCAACTTGCCCATCAAACGACCTCTGAATGGAAGTGAAGCTGTAGTTTTAGTAATTCATTCCTCCTCGCAAACAAATCGGTAAGCTTCATTGTGCAAATTATGTAGCCACAAAACGCCGGTATAGAGAAGTTGAAAGAAAGAGAAAACAGTGTTCAGTTCATTCCTTCTCATACTCTTTCAATGTTTAGGTTCTACCCTGTCAGTTTGTTTAATAAACATCAAAGTTGGGAGAAGGTAAGTGAAGCGGTTAAAAATCACATCAAGTTTCCAAATGAGATGGGGAAGGTAGAAAAACATCCAAACTGTTTAGAGGACGAGAAGTATTACCGAAACAATTAGTTCCTAAATAGTTTGATAATAAAGGAGAACTCCTGTATATTTTCTGTTAACAAGGCAATAGCTTTACGAACTGTTGAAAGGATGTTTTCAATGAAACGCATGCTGTCGTTTATGGTAATAGCTTTAACAGTATTGACCGCGGGCTGTATGGAAGAACAAGTAAAAGAGGAACCGAATGAGAAGGAAAACGAGCAACCACATCGTGTGGAAGTAGAGGATGGGAAGGAGGAGAATCAGTCAGAGGAGGATGAAGGGCAAGAATCGGAAACGGAACAAAAGCCACCGCTCTTTTTTGCGGAAAACGGCAATTTATTCCTTTACGGGTTGACGTTGGGAGATTCTCTTTCAAAGGCTGAAAGCATATGGGGAGCTCCGGAAATGTTAGATGAAGAGCCGGAAAGTGCTTACTATTTTCCGGAACCTGATATGACGATTAGTTGTGTGGATGAAAAAATAGTAGCAATTCTCATTGGTACGGATCGTAACAAGTATGAGGAAGTTTCGGAGGTATTCCAAGGAGACCATTACAAGGATACAGAAAGTGATGATGAATACTTTTTAGCAACGGAAACAGGACAGCTGCTCATGTACCGCGATGCAGCCATGGGCGATTACGAAAAGGAGTGGCGTTTGCTCATGTCCGATGATAATTTCTTTTATTATGTGAATGAAGGGGTTTACGAAAAAGTAAATTAAGATGGAGACGATACAAACGTAAAGGCACCTTGATTTTCGGTGCCTTTATGGTGGTTAAAAGAATTTGGGGCTCTAATTGCAAAATCCGCATTTTGATTTTATTTGAAAATAGGGGATGAAGATGGAAAATCATGTTCAGAATTTCAAATGTCCTTTTTGTGAAGGTGAAATGAAAAAAGGATATATCCAAAGTGGAACGAGGCTTGCTTGGGTTCCGAGAGTGTCAAAGGCGATAATTGAGCCAAGTTTCATAAAGGATTCTGTTTTATTATCGAAACAAAGCCGTTTTCTTGTTAGCAATGTTGATGCTTATTTATGTGAACGATGTAAAAAGGTAGTTTTGGATTACTCTTAGCTTGTAGCTCGAAGAAAAGGTACAAAGAGGATTGGAATAAAGGGTGTGCAACGTAAGTACAGATTTTGATCATTTGAACGATTCAACATCTATTAATTGAACGGAGGCCTTGTACCCAAGTAGTAGATAAGATATGTCATTTTAAACAACGTACCCTAAGAACTTCTTGTTTTCGATTAAGCTCGTTTCCTGATTGTGAAATTATCGCCAAGCAATAGCCAATTTTGAGGGAAGGGATAGCCGAATACCCAATAACTAATGCCGCGAAGCTTATAGTCTTTCACCATGTCAAATTTTGCTTGTGCGCTGCGGGCATCTTCGAACCACACTTCGTGGGTGCGCCCTTGTGCATCGTTGTAACGGAAAAACGGGGCTTGTGCGACTGGATCATATTGGATGGCAACTTGATGTTGAATCGCTCGGCGGACGGCTTCCTGTGCACTGAATGTTTCGGCTTCCTGTCCTTCAACGAAAGGTAGAAGCCAGTCGCGTGCATAAATTTGAAAGCCGAATAGAATTTTGTCTCGTGGGATGACGGTGACTGCATAATCAAGAACCCGTTTGATTTCATTAATAGGCGAAATCGCTTGGGCAGGACCTTTTCGATAGCCCCATTCGTATGTCATGAGTACAACAAAATCGACGATTCTTCCGTGGGCTTCGTAATCATGTGCTTCAAAAAGTAGCCCTTTTTGTTCGCCACTCGTTTTGGGAGCGAGAGCCGACGAAACGAAATAACCTTGGGGATGTAATCGATCGACCGCAAGCTGCAAAAATTGATTGTAATGTCTTCGGTCTGCAGGGAATACGTTTTCAAAGTCGATGTTTAACCCTTGATAGCCTTTTTCTTTCATAACAGCGAGCACGTTTGCAATTAGTTTTTCTTGAAGTTCATTACTCGAAAGAACAGTATGGCCAATGTCAGATCCGGCAGCTGTGGCGCTGAAGTTTGTGATTGCCATGACTGGCACAATTCGTTCTGCTGCGGCAGATTTAAGCATTTCCTCATCATCGAGCGCAGATAAACTGCCATCTTCCTTCACGGTATAAACAAATGGCATCCAATACGTTAAGTAACGGCCTACTTCTTGAATTTCCCTTGCTCCTGTTTCTCCGGTATTAATTGTATAAGCATTGACGTCAATGACTGGCTTTGCGCCGCGCGATCGGGAGACAGTCGGAATGACAAGTGCTTGCCCTACGACGAGCGCGTTCGGGTTTTCCAACTCGTTCGCTGTCACAATCTGATTTACCGTAACACCATATTGATGGGCAATGGCCCATAATGAATCCCCCTGTTTAACAACATGAATCTGCAATATGCTTCTCTCCTTATTTTCCTGCTCCTTTAGGGTATTCTGAAGGAACTCCTGATGTCCTCATTTTATAAATCTTTGCATAGTATTCGGTGGATCGTGTTTGAATGAAAAGTCGGATATCCTGCAGTCATTTATTTCTTAGTGAATGTTTAAAAATGGAGGGTCGATAGGTGAAAAATAAATTAGGGCGTTCGATTTATTTAACAGAATATGTAATGATAAATGGTATTGAACAATTTTTGTTTCATTCAGGAACAGATTATGATCACCCTGTCATGTTGTTTTTGCACGGCGGGCCTGGGTCAGCTGAATCATTGCTTGCGCAAGCATTTCAGGAAAAATGGGAAGAGCTTTATACAGTTGTCCATTGGGATCAGCGTGGTGCGGGGAAAACATTGATGAAAAATCCCGATAAGCTACCGACTGCTGAGTTGATGCTGCAGGATTTATTTGAAGTGATCCAGCATTTGAAGAAAAAATATAGTAAAAACAAGATTGTGCTACTAGGCCATTCATGGGGAAGTGTGTTAGGCACGCTCTTTATTCGCAAATATCCTGATGAAGTGGACTATTACATCGGTGTAGGGCAGGTTATTAGCATGGTGGAAAATGAGCAAGTCGGCTATAACAAAGTTCGTGAATTGATTATGCAGGCGGATGATCGAAAGTCGCTGAAGAAACTTGATTCTGTAGGCGAATATCCCGGCAGTAAAGTTACATTTGATAAGGAATTTTTGAAAAAGGTCAATAAGGTGAGAAAGTTGCAAGGCAAGTATGGTTTAGGGATGAAAATGGATATGTCAATTTGGTTCACCGTATTTAAAAGTCCCATTTTCAAATGGTCGGATATTATTGCTTTCATGAAGATCTCGAAAGCAAATGGTGAGGTGCATAAGTTTTTAGGTGATTATGACTTGCGTGATGAACCATCGGTATTTGAAGTTCCGATCTACTATATTTTAGGCGGGAAAGATTGGCAAACACCATATGTCATTGCCCAAAAATATCTTGACGAAATTGAAGCTCCAAATAATAAGATTACTATTTTACCGAATGCGGGGCATATGACGATGATGGACCAGCCAGAGTTGTTTTTTGATGCATTACGTGAAATATATGATATGGAAAATAGTGGTGCAGAAATGACGGAACTTGTACAGTAAACGATTCGTAAAGCATTATTGAATTGAAATCTTATGGAGGCCGATTGAATCGGCTTCTATCTTGTGTTTTTACGGAGGTTTTTGAATGATTGTATTTGTTCCTAAACAAACAGTATAAGCGAACTAGCTGACTACTTGAATCAGAATAGCTGAAGCATAGTGTCGAAGTAAATAGGGGGAGGAGCTGTGGGTTGCTGAAAGTGGACATACGAAGACCTAAGTTGAGGTTACAGAGAGATACAATCCCTTTTTAGAATTGTAATTACAGATACTTTTCTTAGGCAGCTTGCATTGCACTAAATTTAACGGAAGTTAGCCGAACGATATGCTTTACAAAGGAAAGGAGTTCTTTTTCTTGAATCGTATAATTTTTGGAGATCATGATGAAAAAACAATACGGCAGTTTGATAATTGTCTATCTGTCGGCAATGTGGCAGGAGGCGTGCTCTGTGCTGACGGTCATTACGGCTATAGTCAGCCGGTTGGCGGCGTAGTCGTCTATGATGGACAAATTTCTCCCTCGGGTGTCGGCTACGACATCGCTTGTGGAAATAAAGCGGTCCGTACAAATTTGCAGTATAAAGATATCGAGGATGATTTGCCTTTATTGATGGATGAAATGGCGAAACGGATTTCATTTGGCGTAGGCAGGAAAAACAAAAAGAGGATGGATCACGAACTTTTTGATGATCCCGACTGGAATGTTTTTGAACAGATCGGCAAACAGGAGCATGACCGTTTGAAAAAGTTAGCGATTGATCAGCTTGGCACTGTCGGAGCGGGGAACCACTTTGTCGATGTTTTAGTGGAAGAGGCAACGGGAGACGTTTGGATTGCGAATCATTTTGGAAGCAGAGGATTCGGCCATAAGACAGCAAGCGGCTTTTTAAATTTGGCGAACGGCAGAGGCTTTTCTGATAAAGCGCCCGGCGAGAGCATGGAGCAGCCACCAACGCTAATTGATTTGGAAACGGAGCTTGGCGATCTTTATTACCGAGCGATGACGTTGGCAGGCAAATATGCGTATGCAGGAAGGGACGCTGTGATTGACGAAGTGTTGAGCATTCTTGGGGCAACAACTGAGTTCGAAGTGCATAACCATCATAATTATGCGTGGAAGGAAACTCATTTTGGCAAAGAAAGGATTGTTGTTCGAAAAGGGGCGACACCGTCTGCACCGGGACAACTATGTTTCATTGGCGGTAGCATGGGCGATATTTCTGTAATCGTTCAAGGAAAGGATAATGCGGCAAATGAAAATGCTTTTTACAGCACAGTCCACGGAGCAGGCCGAATTATGAGCAGGACACAGGCTGCTGGAAAGATGAATTGGAAGAAGCGAGTCCGTACTGGCGGCCAAATTTCCCAGCAGCAAATGGATGAAGCGGTGAAGAAATTCGGTGTGGAGCTGCGCGGAGGCGGAACGGATGAAAGTCCATTCGTCTATCGGAAATTGCAATCCGTATTGGATGCGCATGAAGATACGATTGATGTGTTACACGTGCTGAAACCGGTCGGGGTCTGTATGGCTGGTGCAAACGAATTTGATCCTTATAAGGATTGAATGGATTGGATAGGGCTGAGCTTAGCGGATTTGCAGTTTATGCGTGAGTGGCGAGAATTAGGAGTTTTTGAAGGTGTTTATGTGTTTGTGTATTTCGTTATGCTGATTGGAAGCGGCATATACGTTTTGCGGTTAATTTATGCGTAAGTGGATTCGTTAATCCTTTTCGAACGATTTTTGCGCATAAGGTATAATCCTATCGTACTATAAATGTAAAAGGCACCAGATACTTGCGAGTTGCAATCGCGAGCATCTGGTGCTTTGCCGTGTTTAATCTGCACCTGCTCCACCGCCGCCATCTCCTCCATCGGAGTAAAAACCTCCGCCATCAGAGGAACTGCCACTGCCGCCTTTGCTTCCGAATGAAGAGGCAGGGCTCCAAGTTGAATAAGCGAAGTGAAGCGGGTCTGTTTGTAATGCGAAAAGCGGAGCCAATGGGTATGAGTCTGGCAAACTTCCGCTTAGTTGCGGGAGTTTTTTCTTCGATTTATTCAGCAAATATGCCCGCGCGATCCAGCGGTCGATGTCTTCCTTTGGAAGGTGGGGTGGAATGCCGAATTTCGTCCGTAGCCTAAATTTCGAAATGCTCATTTTTGTATAGTATGCTGTCAATGAACTTGGAATTGCTTTTGGGATAATAGGGTAGAGTATAGCACCTATGATGAGTGCAAATAGAGTCGCGTTCGTCAAGTCTTCGTCCGCGGTTTGTGCACCTGTAAAAAACAATCCAATAAAAAGTACGACTGCAGGCCACTTTTTGCCGGGATTCGCGATAAACAAAAAAGTCCCAATGGTAGTGACAATAGCAGGAAACGCAATTCCTAAGGCACCTGCTCCGTCCGCGTAAAATGCAAATGTCATAATCATTGTGATTAGGAAAAAGACCGACAATTTCAATCCTTTTGAGAGCCTTGTCGATAGTGCTCCGGCTTCTTTCATAAGTTTCAGTACCATCCGATGCCATTCTTCGTGATTTTGTTGGAAGTTCATTTGCTTACGTATTTGCGCATGACTTCCTTTTACTTTTTCAACTGAAGGTCCTGCCATATCATGCAAATGGAATTTGCGATAGCCAGCACGCCCTTTGAACAGCCAAGTGATTAAATACTGTTCATGCGGCAAACGTTTTTCTTTTGAATGATTCAGTTGTTCATTTTGTTGAAGATGAAAGACTAAAGTCTTTTCGGGCGCGTCTTTCTCACCTTGAAAACGCGTTGCCGAATCAGCCATTTCAACTTTGACAAGCCCTTTTTCAACGAGCGAAAATAAGCCGGATAGAAAGATTTTTCTATTGAATTTCCCATTCTGATCGACAAATGCCAAATACATCGGGTCTGTCTGCAAAACTAGTTCAATGTTCCCGAATAAAGGAATCAACCGCTGTCTCATTAAAAGAGCTATAACGATCAGTACGATGAATGCCACTTGTAATCCATCCGCCAATTTTATCGCAACAGGAATGTTCGACCATCGAAGAGAATTCTTATCGATTGTATCTTGTTCTTGCTTGATCGCTTCCTCGATTGGAATCGGTGCGGGAAGCTTCTGTTGCTCGCTCATTATGGCCGATGGGAAAAACATCCGTGTTTTAGTATCTGTGTACGCAATCGACTTCGCTGTATAAAATGAAATGCCGTTGCGGTAAACCTTATCCACGACTCCTTTACGGTCATGGATAAACCCATAAATTTGATCTTTCCCGACATCACCGGGCAATGCGTATGAAATATGCAGTTCATTGTAGTCTTCATCGTGATTTTCGCCATCTTCAAAATAAGTGACGGCAAGATCGCTATATGTATCGTAAGACGTTACTGCATTTTTCATTTTATAAGAATAGAGGACAGACAGCGTTTCATTTTTTGCTCGAATAGAAGTTGAATAAGTATTGCCTTTAACAGTAACGTCCACTTGCGACAAGATAGAACCATCAATTTCCCCGACAACTGGATTTGGATCATTAAGGATATATGCTTCAAAGTTTGTAATTTGCCCAATATGCTTTTCGGGGAATGAACGTGTTAGCCTTGAAAATGAGCCATCAAATGTATATGTAAACACTTCATTGACTAACATGTCTCCGTCCGATTGCACCCAGCCCCGTATTTGCACTTGATCTACCGTGAACGATTTCGCAACTGCGTTGGCAGGAAAGAATAGGAACAGCAGTAAAACAAAACTGAAAATTTTCTTCATCGGATCCCCCCTTTTGATTGTCATACGAAGAATTTCTGAATGGGTTTCAAATGTAGGATAAAACAGGAGGTTCGGCATGTTTTAGAAGCAGTCGGTTAGTTATTATTGGGTAGATCAGTTGCACACATTAAAAAAGGTGTTCCAAGTCCAAACGGTTGGAACACCTTTTCATTATACTTGTGGTGGAAGGATGGATGGGGGATGCATATTGTCCTTGCCTTTTGCAGTTGTGGATACGTTGTCGTTCGGCTCTACTGCAGCCATTGCGCTGTTCGCACCGACGCTTGCGGTAAACATAGCAGCAAGCAAAAGGATGGAAAGCTTTCGTTTCACGATTTTTCATCTCCTTTCACAAAGTGATACAAACTAAATTCATCAGCTTTTTCGTAATTTCCGAGTGAGCGATGATAGTTTGCTAGTTTCCAAGCAATGCTTCTTGCTTCTCCTATATAACCATGTTTGACGAAAAAAGGGAATGCAGTTTGTTCACAATAATCTAAAAGTTCTTGTTGGGATAATTTCATCTTTCTAAAGTACGTAATTTGGATTGTTGTATACGGATCTTTTTTCCTATCGTTTGCTTCTTCTAAATGTGCAAGCAAAGATGAAATATCCATTTCTGCTTCAACAGATGTATGCAATAAATGAATCAGAACGGATTTGTAATAGTCAGTGTCAGGTTCAACGATTGATTTCAATTCCGATAAAAGCTCATGTGCAGAATGATGGAGTCCTCTTCTGTTTTGGAGAACAGAATAATTGTAAAGAGCACCTTGATACAGCGAATCAATTTCCATCATTTTGGAATTCCGAAGCACGATTTTAAATAAGTCATCTGCCTGCAAAATGAAATCCCGATGCGTGTAGTTGATCGCTAATAAGATTTGCGCATGCAGTAAACGGATGTAATTACAAGTCTGCTTGTAATGATCAACGGCCAATTCGGCATAATAGGATGACTCTTCATACAACGTTCTCATATGCAGTAAGTAGGCTTTTTGGTAAAACAGTTCTCCTTCGAACAAGTACGGAATCCTTTCTTTGGATTCTCTAATTTGCTCAAGCCGTTTTTCCGCACTCTCTATGTTTTGTGAGAAGATATCATACATTAAGTAAATGACTTCGGAGACGTTTTTTTCATAGTCGTTGAATGATGGCTCCAAACGCTTTAGAATTGTTGTTTGCTGTTTCGCGCGTCGTACGTCTTGTTTGAATAAATAAAAGCGCAATTTATACAGCTCGTACCGATTTACTAAATCCGTTGATTGGAAATACTCTTCGTTTTTGTCGAGCTCTTCGTACAGCGTTTCCATCGATTTTAAATCGTAGTAAACGGAATAGGAAATAAAGGTTTCCAATTTTGCATTCCACATTTCGTATATATCCATTTCCTGCTGCCACTCAATGCCCATCCGATTAAATAACTCATTTAGTGTTTCACTGTGAGGAATGTATTTATTTGACTCGATTTTACTTAAATGGGAGACAGAACAGATCCCATCGCAAAGTTCAGCTTGAGTCAGATTGTTTTTCATGCGGTAATATTTTAGGATGGATCCAACATTCAAATTCGTCACCCCTTTGATATGTAGCTATTCAAACGGTACCATGTCTTCTTGCTGAATACATGAGAAAACAGTCCCAGGGGAGTGAGGGACTGTTTTCGTGCCTAATATATGGGAATTGATTGAAAGTTATGATTAACGTACTCTTGCAAAGCCAAACCCAGAAGCGATATCATCTCCTATTCCTGCGTAATAGCCGCCAAGAATATCATAAGATTTCGCCCGGTTTTGTAAGTTTGCACGCAGCTGTGCATTCGTGAAGCTTGGATTTTCTGCCCAAACTTTTGCTGCCAGTCCTGCAACATGTGGCGTCGCCATTGATGTTCCGCTAATTGTAGCATACCCGCCATTGTACCAAGTTGAGAAGATGGATGTGCCTGGGGCAGACAATTCAATATCTCCTCTTTGGATGACGTAGTCGCCTGCACTACTTGTATATCCACGGGATGAAGAATTGGCAACTCGGTATGTGCCGTTTTCTAAGCGATTTTCAAGATTCGCTACTGCGATAACTGATGGTAATGCTGCGGGATAATCGATTGAACCTGGGGAGTAGCCATCATTTCCTGCAGCCGCGACAACTAATACGCCACGATCATTTGCGTAGTTGACCGCATTTGTAATCAACGAACTTTCTCCATTCGAGCCGAGGGACATATTGATGATAGCTTTCACACGTTGCGAAGATGCCTGATCTGCTACGTGGCGGATTGCATTTGCAATATCATCGGCATAGCCGCTTCCGCTATCGTTCAAAACTTTATATGCCCAAAGCTTTGCGTTTGGAGCAACTCCATAAACACCTTTCTTGTCGTCTCCGCCATCACCTAAAGCGGTTCCGGCTACATGAGTGCCATGTCCATTGCGGTCGGTACATGTATTGTTTACGATTGGAGCTTGTTGTGTGAAATCCTTACACTGTTCGGAGGTGTAATACAAGTCGCTATGATTAACATTAACCCCCGTATCAAGCACTGCGATTCGTATATTGGAGCCGCCGCTCGTTGAAGTTAAATTATTGTCATTATAGATCGCCTTTATTCCCCAAGGAACAGATTGGCTTGCTGCCGCCGCATCTACTTCGTCACTTACTATCAAAGAGGATGGTTCCATTTGAATGGAAAGGATCTCCACCTTTTCTACAGTAATGTGAGGCATGTTTTTCAAAGCTTGAAATTCTTTTTCTGTCACATCTGCAGTGAAAGAATGGTCTTCGAATTCATTGCGTAACTCAAAGCTTTGTTGCAGTTGCTGCACTTCTTGCTCAGAATTTGCCGTGATCAGTACCCGGAACGTTTCGCCCCGATGTTTAATCTGTTCCTCTTTAAAATCGTCGAGGCTGTCTTGTGCAAATACCTCTCCTCCCGGCATGAACATACTTGCTACAATTGCCATTGCCGCGAGCAGTTTGAACGGTTTCTTCATTGCATCTCCTCTTTTCTTAGTCATTTTCAATTACAACTTTAATGTAGCAAAGACTAAGAATTTATTAAATTGGGAAAAAACAATAGAAATGCAAAGCTCTGTGGTGTTGTGAACTCGATCCTACCACCCGTGTTATGGCAGTGGATTAATTCAAAGGGACCAAAAAAGCTCGCCTTTGCTCCGTTGATTGTTGGGCAAATCATGACGGCCTATTTAGATTTACCTATTAATAAAACGTTAAATTATGATTGGGAGCGTTTCGTTAAGATTGAGTAATAGAAGATTTGATTGAAAAAGATGGATATGTGCTATGAGAGGAAAGAGGATATAGATTGTGCATGGGAGCCGGAGTATAAATTTAAAAGGAGCATCCATTTTATGGCTGTGACATATGAATTGCCATCTATCATTACATCATTGTGCCGAATGTCAAAAGAGATATAAGGGTACACCACACATCCGACGAGTAATAATTAATTTTGAAAATATGTTATAGTCTGAATACGAAAAACTATTTTACGGCATTACTACTTAAGCTTGTCTCATTGAATACAAATGATTTAATAGAAAATGGGATGTTAATGAACAAGACTTTTTCTTTTTACTTGTCACAATGGAGCTAATTTATTTAATGGGCTGTTGAATTCCACGTAACAGCTACGTAACAGGGAGGGAAAAGTATGAATAATATCTGGTCATTAATGTTAGTAGTAGTAGGATTGTTTCTTTCTACGGTTATTTTTTCTCCTCTTAATATACCATTTTTGATGAATTGGTATACATTTTTTATCGGGATTTTACTCTATATAGTAGGGTTTTCGATGGGAATTGTAGCTATTAAAAACAAGGAAAAAGGTTTCCTTAAGTATATTACAGTGCTTTCGCTAGTGATTTTTCTAATAGTAATATACTTTGTTTTTTCATTAGTGGGTCAAGTGTAAAAAAGAATCGAGACTACTCTTCTCGATTCTTTTTTTATAGTAAGGTATAGATAATCTACAATGATGGCTTTATAAAGGATCCTTCTTTCTGATAAGGTTTTGGGTAGTGACTTTATTTTATCAGAAGTGGGTCCTTACTTTTTTCAAAAGTAATCAAAGCCGGTGAAACTTTACTCGTTGTAAAATTTCACCGGCTTTTTGATAACAGAGGAGGGTTTTGCCCTATCCTTTTTGTAGGGTGCCTATAGAAGTTATAGCACTTTGCCTGTCATCGCCCATACGGACAAGGAAGTCATATCCGAACGATTGATGAGACGGTGGGGGGTCGAGCTTTTGAAACGGATGCTGTCTCCCTCTTGCAAGACATGCTCCTTTCCATTAAGCACGATCGTCAATTCACCTGAAAGGACAAAGCCACATTCTTCTCCCGTATGCTCGACAAGCTGCCGATCTCCCTGTCCGGGTTCTAATCGAATCATAATCATTTCGATTTCCCCTTCGTTGATGGGAGTTAGAAGCTCGTATTGTGAATTTGATTGTGGAAAATGAACAATCTTGCGCTCGTGTTTCCTGACGATTTGTGTCGACTGCTCGTCTTCCCCTAATAGTGCAGAAATGGACACACCGAGACCTTTACACAATTTATAGAGTGTCGTTAAAGTTGGATCTGCATTCCGTCTTTCAATTTGGCTAATCATGCTTGGACTTACACCAGAGCTATCCGCAAGTTGCTGCAATGAGTAGCCTTGTTCCTGCCTAAGCTTTCTAACTTTCCTGCCATCAAACATGGCAATCACTCCCTATCGTACATGATGTAAGTTGTTTGGCAAAGGGGAGTACATACACCCTGTAGCATATGCTTTGTCATCTTTCATTACATCATTGTACCAAACCATAAACCTAACGTCGTTCCAATATAGTTGCCGATAATATATCCGATTGTACCGACGACAAGGATTGGCCCGATCAGATTTTTCCAGCCTTTTGCAATGGCCATAGCGGCTGCAGTCGTTGGGCCGCCGATGTTCGCATTACTTACAAGAAGGATGTCTTCCAGATCGTATTTCAACAATTTACCTGCACCTAACGATACAATCATATTGATGATAACGATGATTGCAACGAATAAAAGGAGCAATGGCGCATTTTGGATAATAAGCGGAATTGATGCGGGAACTCCGATTACGACAAAGAACAAATAGATGAGCAAAGTTCCCATTTCCTGGCTGCCATTAATGCTTTCGAAATAACGTGGAAATAGTGCAAGTGCGATGAACGTAATTGTCGTCAGTACAAGATAGTTATCCCCGAATAGCCCGTTTAACAAGTTGAAGAAAAACGATACGTTGTCTCCTGACGGAATGATGCCATCAAAAAATGCCGCTATTTTAAACGAAACCATTACTAAGAAGAATGCAGTACCGATTGAAAGGGCCATATCTTTTAAAGAAATATCTTTTCGTGACCAAAAGCTTTCCGCCAACGTTTTCCCGTCGGTATTATTCGAATTGCGTTCGACTTCCAATACATGTGGCGTATTAAATCGCTTTCTAAAAAAATGCATTGTCGGAATTGTCATGAGAACGACAAAATAGAGAGCCATCATTAAGTTATCTGCAACGACTGTAGCGGAAACCATCTCACCGGGTGTCTCAAATTTCCCTGCCATTGCAGCAAAATTCACTCCACCTCCAACATAGGATGCGCTCATCATTGCTCCGATCTTATCCAAATAGGGGATATGATCTTTTAGCAAGAAGAAGCTTATGATTGTTCCAGCAACCGTACCAATCGAACTGATTAAGAAAATAATAAGCATTTTTCCGCTCTCTTGCCAAATTCGTTTGAAATTGACATGAAATAAAAGCAATGGGATTGCAAGTGGTATGATGAAAGACCAAATGGCATCATATACCGGCGAATCTGTTGGAATGACCCCTGTGTTTGATAAAATGATTGCCCCGATGAGTGCAATAATCGCTCCTGAAATCTTACTTGCCCATGAGAAACGTTGTTCTAAAAAAATGCTGACTGCTGCCCAAACGACGATGATACCCCAAAGAGTGATATAATCGTCGGGCTTGATTAGCGTCTGTTCCATACCCATTCCCCTTTCTTATTTTATTGCATATGATGTTTCACGAAACGAAATGCATTGCCGTAGCATATATCATTTAATTCCATTTCTGAAAATCCACGCTTGCGCAGCTTCTCGATTAAGGCAGGCACTTGTTCAACTGTCTCAAGACCTCCTGTGGAGCCAGTTACTCCATCCAGTGAACCATATGGCTGTAGGAAATCAATGAAATCGAAACCGAACGATAGATGGTCCGTTCCGACCAAATCCGCTATGTAGATTGCATGGTCTATGAGCCGATCAATCGTAGGATTGTCCGGATCGATAAATTCATAGTAAGCATTTAGTCCAATGA
Organism: Sporosarcina contaminans; assembly: GCF_042679045.1. Taxonomy (NCBI): domain Bacteria; kingdom Bacillati; phylum Bacillota; class Bacilli; order Caryophanales; family Caryophanaceae; genus Sporosarcina; species Sporosarcina contaminans. Next base: position 57,146 of record NZ_JBHTLT010000044.1, read on the forward strand.
TACCGCCGCTACGCGCAATCGTCCGCAGCTGTTCATCTGACAAATTCCGCTCATTGTCGCAAACTGTTTTTGCATTGCTATGCGATGCGAAAATTGGCCCTTCTGTCATTTGTACAATCCCGTTGAAGGAAGCCTCGTCCATATGTGACACGTCTATCATCCATCTCTCTGATTCCATGAGCTGAATTGCAGATTTTCCGTGTTCAGTAAGCCCTTTTTCAACATCCGTGTGCCCAATTCCTGTCCCGCTTGCGAGGAAATTCTGTTCATTCCATGAGAGGATGGCGTGTCTGAAACCGTTTGCATTCAAAGCTTCAAAAGCATTCAATACTTTTTCTTCTTTGCTCACACCTTGCCAACCCTCAATGAATGACAACCCTTCCAATCCTAAAATAATTTTCACTTTTCTCGACGAAGTCTCAAGATCTGCTGCTGTCCTACAAATATACGCATGTTCAGATTCCAATAAATCCGCCATAACGTGGTGATAAAGAAATTGGAACCGCCCATAAGGATCGCCTCTGAATTGCCGTTCCGTCCAAAATACACATATGACCGCTTCAACGAGCCCTCTTCTCAACTTTGGATAATGAAACCTGTCGAAAACCCGCGTTTCCCCTTTGCTTCTTCGCCAAGCAATGTCCGTGAATAAATCAGAATGGAGATCAAATACCTTCATGGGCACACCTCCTTTCTCAGAATCTTAAAACACATTTATATAATATAATATAATATAAATTTTGCAACTTATTAAAACAAGCTTTTTTTCTGTCTTCCTAAAATGTTTTCATTGTGTTTCGATAAGAGCAATTGAACTGATAAAATGAAGGATGAAACTTTTATCATATTGATCCGTATAAAAAGATATAGAAATGTATGTGTGGGTAGGGTTAAATCCTTTTCTGCAGCAAGGGGATGTATAGGATGGAAGTCACAATGAGCATTGTTTTCTTATTATTTTTGGGTTGTTTTTGTTTCGAATTCATTCGGGTTTTAATTAAAATGAAACAACCTATGTTGTTCCCTGAAACGAAGGAAGAGATGTTAGCGATCCGAAAGCAGCCGCAAAAAGCAGTAAATTTGCCAACAGCATTGCATCAGAAAACAGGTATTCTTCTGAATGCTGTTACGCTTCTTTTTGTTAGTAGCCTAGTCGTTTTTAATTTGTTCAGTAGTAACGTACATTGGACTGCATATATAATATTTATCCCTGCTTTATTAACATTAGGTCAAGCTTGGAATATGTTTGCGATTGTGAAAGATGGAGTGTTGAGCGGAGGGCGGTTTGTCCCCTGGAAACATATACGTTCGTACAAATTTGAGCCGATTGATACGAATCATCGTTTCTATGGATATGCTCCGGAAGTGAACAGTGGATATGAATTGAAAATCGAGACGAATCGACGTTCGATGAGCTGTCTTGTAACTTCGGAAACGGTCAAGGAGAAATTGGTTGAAGTTTTAAATGCGCATTTGAGGTGACAGCACGTAGTCATTTATGCGCATACGGATATGGTTATGCGTGAGAATGGCTTAGTTATTCGCAGTTGTTGAGATGTATGCGTGGTTGAATGGACTATTGTGTTTTAGAAGTCATTTATGCGCGTTTAAAAGGACTTTTTCGTTTTTGAAGTTGTTTTCCGCATCATCGGTAAGACTATCTTTTATAGGTGGCGGTCATTAATATACCTGTGCACGAAACGGATGAGATCGTTTCTTGCACAGGTATTTCTTATGGTAGGAAAATTGTTAGGGGACCATTGTTCTCATGCTCCTGCAGCAACTTGCTAAAACGACCGTTATTTTAATAGTGAAAATCTATTGAACAATTCGTAAAAATAGTGGTAGAATGAATGAACAGTTGGTTTCTGCTTGCTGTGCGTTTGATCCTATTGTTTTTTTAACAAGTTTAAAGGGGGATAGTTATGAAGAATCTGATAGGTAAATGGAATCAAATTAGTTTAGTAAAAAGAATTGTCGTCGGTATTATTATCGGTATCATTTTAGCTTTAACGGTTCCTTCAGCAAGTTGGATCACAATTTTTGGTTCGTTATTCGTCGGTGCATTAAAAGCAGTCGCACCTGTATTAGTATTCTTTTTAGTCATGTATGCTCTTGCTGCACATAAACGGGGCACGAAAACGAATATGAAAACGATTCTTGTACTTTATGGAATAGGGACATTTTTAGCGGGGGTTATTGCAGTTGGTGTAAGCTTTATATTCCCGGTTACACTTACATTGACAACAGGCGCTGAAGGGCTTACACCGCCTGAAGGCATCGGCGAGGTCCTGAAAACATTGCTCTTCAACCTAATTACAAATCCAGTAGATGCTATCATAAATGCTAATTATTTAGGTATTTTAATGTGGGCAGTCGTTCTTGGGCTTGCATTGAAAAGTGCAAGCCAAACGACGAAAGATGTTTTAGGCAATTTATCGGATGCAATCACAAAAGTCGTAAAATGGGTGATCAATTTAGCGCCAATCGGTATACTGGGTCTCGTTTTTGAAGCGATTGTCACAACTGGTCTTTCTGCGCTCATGGAATACGGTAAATTAATTGTAATTTTAGTTGGCTGCATGTTGTTTATTGCGCTGGTTATGAATCCGTTAATCGTCTATTTCTATATCCGCAGGAATCCGTATCCTCTTGTTTTCAAGGTGATAAGAGAGAGCGGGATTACAGCATTCTTTACAAGGAGTTCAGCTGCAAATATTCCTGTAAATATGAAATTATGTAAAGACCTTGATTTGAATGAAGATACGTATTCGGTATCCATCCCGTTAGGCGCAACGATTAATATGGCTGGTGCTGCCGTGACGATTGCGGTACTCACGCTTGCTACAGTTCACACGCTCGGTATTGAAGTCGATTTCATGACTGCGCTGCTGCTCTCTGTCATTGCGGCTGTCTCTGCTGCTGGTGCATCAGGTGTTGCGGGTGGGTCACTTCTATTGATCCCGCTGGCATGTAGTTTGTTCGGAGTCCCGAATGATATTGCCATGCAAGTTGTTGGAGTAGGCTTTATTATTGGTGTTGTTCAAGATTCTTTCGAAACTGCACTGAATTCATCGACTGACGTCTTGTTCACTGCTACAGCTGAGTATGCCGAAGAATATAAAGACAGCAAAGTAGGTAAAACCGTTGCTATGAAATCATAAAACGTAAGGGTGTTGTTTCTCACACAGTTATGCAACATTCAATATGCGGTTGCTATCGGAAATAAAGGTTGTCCGTAAGGTAAGTGATCATTTACCTTATGTGACAACCTTTTTTTCTTTGGTTGGGTAACTGCGAATATGAGTGGTGCTGTGTCGAAATGAGCGAAATTCGAGAAGCTTGAGCATGCTGTTTAGAAACGAACGCTGCTGTCGAAGAACAAGCAAACTAACATATTGATTTCCTGCTTTCGTTGAACGGGGATTTTGAAAAACAGTCGTAAATAGTCAAATTTTTGTCTTTCTTGACAGCTCCCACTCTTTTCTTCGTTCTTTAAAAAATATCCATCCAACAAATAGAGTGACTGCCATCATAATCAAATAGACAAGTGCTTCCCAAGTCATAAATGCCTGAAAGATGTCTTGAAAAGAAGTACCACGGATAAATACATCGTACGGATTTGCATTGCGGTATGTGATTGGAAGTTTATCCCCAATGTCGTATTGATGGTAAGTATGTCTGGTGACGTCTTTGATCACTTGAAAAGTGCGCCCTGCCTCATCTTTAAAGGCAACAGACAGTTCATAGGATGAATCCTCGTATTTGCGGAATGTGAAATGGGAATCACGGTCGAAAATGATCGCCTCAGTTTCAGTTTTTCCAAAAGGAAGCAATTTCCTAAATAAATTTAATAGGAAACGTCCTATGAAAAACAGAAACACCAAAATTACGACGCCAACAATTCTCCAACCATTTCTTTCTCGTCTCTTTTTCCCTTTCTTTCTCCTTTTCTTTAGCCGTTTTGCCTGCCGATTGTAAGAAGTTTGTTTTTCCATCCTATCCAATATAGGGATAGAGAGCAGCAGTGCGACCAAGCAGCAGAATGCTATAAATCCAAATATAGTAATGCCGAATAGGAAAAACGCGCTGTCGAAAATGAAATCACGGACCGTTGAAAAGTCTGACGGGTGTATCGAGTACCCATCGATTGAATCTCCAACCACAATTTCTTTCTCCTGCATTTTAGAAATCCGGTTAAGGTAAGGGGATTCTTCTCCGTTCGGATAGTTGACCCGCACATAATAGGTAGGCGGCGTGTATAACCCTTTCACTCCTACTTTATCGGTAGTGGACACAGTGACCGGTTCGGCTGAAAATAGATTGTATTCTTCTATGTAGGACGCCGTCAGTCCCCAAGTCAAAAGACTAAATAATATGGTGATAGCTGCCAACCCAGCGGTTTCTTTTATCCACTCCATCTTCTACACTCCCGTCCGTTTTATAGAAACAACTCTCATGGTTGAAAATAGGGTTGAGCCTTAGAGTCGTAAGGGTTTAAGTGTCTTTTGACATGTAAAAACCCACCTGTTATGATTTAAGTGTCGAATTTAAATCAAAAGGGTGGGTTTTTTTCACCCTCACCAGAAGGCGAGGTTTATCTATGAATTCATACCCAAATGATAGCACAAGTATTCCTCGTAATTCAAGAGGTTATCAGGGCGATGGCGTGGAATTTTTGAAAGATGTGAATGGTAACGGCGAGGAACGGGATTGGAAAGGGAAAAAGAAGCGTTCCCTTTTGATGGCTGATCATCATGCGAAAGTCGAGGAATTGACGAAGAAAGCCGAGCATATGTATGATTGCGGGAATTATTTAGTGTTCAAAATGAAGGATGGTCGGCTGAAGCTGTACCAAGCCTATTTTTGCAAAGCGAGGTTATGCCCGTTGTGTAACTGGAGGCGTTCTTTGAAGATTGCTTTTCAAAACAAGAGAATTATTCAGACGGTGAATGAACATGAAAAGGTGAAATGGGTTTTCCTTACGTTGACTGTTCGGAATGTCGAAGGCGAAGAATTGAAGGATACAATGGATCGGATGACAAAGCGTGGAATAATTTTTCCCGTTACGCCAAATTTAAAAAGTCGGTGAAAGGTTATTTCCGTCCGATGGAAGTCACCCGGAATTGGGATAAAGATAGTGAATGGTATGGAACATATCACCCTCATTTTCTTGTACTGTTGGCTGTTCCAAATGATTATTTTGGACGTAATTATATTAAGCAATCTGAATGGACGGATATGTGGCAGCGGGCGATGAAATTGGATTATACGCCGATCGTGCATGTGGCGAAGGTGAAGCCGAAAGCGGAATCGGCTGATTTCGGTGAAGTGGAGCAGGAATTGAAAAAAGTGATTCTTGAACAAAATGCTGTTTTTGAAGTTTCCAAGTATCCGGTAAAGGATACGGACGTGATCAGAGGAAACGAGGTCACGACTGAAAATGTCCAGACGGTAAAGGATTTGGACAAGGCTCTCGCTTACAAACGGCTGATTTCTTATGGGGGTTTGTTGAAGGATATTCATAAGGAATTGAATTTGGGTGGTGCCGAATCTGATACATATTGACGAGGATTCCGATGAAGTTGCGAATGGTGCCATTGATGTGATGGCTTTCTGGCATATTGGTATAAAGAATTATGTGATTAGAAAAGGTTAGCATATTGCTAGTCTTTTTTTTTTACGCTACATTTATATGTAAGGTAATTATTAGGAGGGGTAATAGTGGGCGATTATACAATCGAACGCTTTTTAATTGCGGCTTGTGTGTTTTTATTAATACTATCTGTACTGGTTTGGAGGGAAAGGCGAAGGCTTTTGGTAGGACTGATTGCCGTTGTATTAATTGGCTATTCAATATTCTTTTTTGCACGAGGGCAACTCCTTGAAAAGCAGTATGAGCAATCGATTGGTACTGTTTATGAGTATCTTGAAAGTCAATACCCCGAAGAGGAATGGAATGTAATTGATAGATTGTCGAAAGGACAAATGCGCCAAAGTAATAAAGTAGATATTGTTTTTGCCAATGAGAAAGGTGTCATCTACACCTATAAAATATTGGATGATGGGCAAGTTGTACAATGGGAAATAAATTTAGGCGAAAAACATTTTGATGAAGTAAAACATAATGAAAAAAACTAAGTTTTTATAATGAAGATTCAGTTATTTTATGTTGTTGTTATATACAATATGTGGAAAAGGGGGTTGTTTGATTGAACAAAAAAAGATTTGTTTGGTCATTTATAACACTGGGGTTTATGGTTTTAATGCTCTTAGTCGCAAAACCTATTAACAGTTTTGCGAATGAAAGTGTTTCTAAAGCTATTGAGGATAAAATCAATAAAAATGTTGTGGAGTTTATCTCTACTGAAAAAACATTTTTTGATTTACAGGGAGCAGATTTCGAAGCGGAGTTAGTGCGGGAGCTTTATCACACTGACGATTCAGTATTAGCTTATTATTATCAAGTAAAAGAGAATGGGGTATTGAAAGGTTTTGTACTAGCTTCTGCAAAGGAAAATATAGATTTTATTTTAGAGTACGGGCAGTTCCCTGATAATGTGGATACCAAATACGCTGATGTCTTGTTACAAAACGTAGATAAAAAAGCATATTTTTTAGGCTTAGATTTTATTCTATTTGCAAATAATAAAGTTGAGATTGCAAAGCTTGTTGAGCAGGAAAAAGAAGAGGCAATAGAAAATGGTGAAAGTGTAGAAGTTATCCAAGAAATTAGGAACACTAAACCGGGTGTAGATTTAGAGGAAATGGAGTATTCGTTCAAATCTAATATAAATTCTATATCTCTTAATAACACAGTCCCAGACGAGTATTCGTTAAGTATCACTAGAATATGGCAAAGAGCACAGCATGTTGCTAATCCAAATTCATCCTGCGGACCGGCTAGTGGAGCTATGATAGCAAACTATTATGGGCAAGTTCGTGGATTTAATGTCAGGACTACACCCTATTACGCTAACGTAGGCACGTTTATTAATCATTTATATTTTGACATGAATTCTCTACCAATTGGTACAAATTCATTTTCATTTCTAAATGGATTAACCTTGCATTTGAATCATGATGTGAATCAATGGGAAGGCGTAAGAAACGGTGAGCCAACTTTCGCTAATGTTATAAATGCTATTAATAAACATTATCCGGTTGCATATGTAACTAGGCTTGGTAATGGCGAGGATTATCATTGGAGAGTTATTAAAGGATACAAAAAACCACAGGGGCAAGTAATTTATAAAGACTCTGATGGCGGTGAATCTAATTACGGAGATTTGGTTGCAACTTGGTCATTAATCCAAAACCAAATTACAACTGTCTATTTCCGTATGAAATAATTACCATAAGGGGTAGCGATCGCTACCCTCAGCTTGTTGACAAACGCTCGCATACTGCGTTGCTCGTCTCGCTCGTCCCCTCATGAACCTTAAGTTCTATTCGGGTCTTCGCTCGACTTCGCGCCTTGTCT